>DMNP01000221.1:0-5043 GCA_003452695.1 Eggerthellaceae bacterium | reverse complement strand
TGCCGCGCTCGGGCTTCTCGAACCCCAGCAGCAGGCGCAGCAAGGTGGACTTGCCCGACCCCGACTTGCCCACGACGGCCAGGTATTCGCCGGGCTTCACCTTCAGGTTCAGGTCCTCGAGCACCGGCGGCCGGTCCGCGTCGTAGCGGAACGTGATCCCGGTAAGCTCTATCGAGCCCGAAAGGCTCGTTATCTGCCTACCGCGCTGGGCCGATTCGGGAACCGCCTCGAGCAGCGGCCGCACCGATTCGAAGTTCGACCGTGCCCGCGCGATGCGCCCCGCGCTGCCCACCAGCGCAACGACTGCGCTGGCTACGGCGCCATACGCCACGTTGAAGGCCATGAAGTCGGCCAGCTCCACGTTCGACGCCCCTGCAACCCAATAGATGACGATGGTGCCCACGAGCGCCACGAGGGCGGGCAGGGTGTCGGCCACCTTGTACCACAGCGGCCGGTCGTATTGGGCGGCAAGATAGGCCGATTCGGCATCGGCCCACTGGGCAAATGCACGCTTTTCGGCACCGGCCAGCTTCACTTTCGAAATGCCGCCCAGCAGGGAGGGCACCAGGCCCGAGACCACGAGGTCGGCGCTTGAAATCTCGCGCTGCATCCGCGCCTGCATCACCACGACCGCCACGCCCACGACCAGTTGCGCCACGATGACGCCGAGCGCCGGCACCACGAGCGCCGGAGCGTATGCGGCAATCTGGAAAACGTAGACGATCGAGAGCAGGGCGGTAAGG
This sequence comes from Eggerthellaceae bacterium, assembly GCA_003452695.1. Taxonomy (GTDB): domain Bacteria; phylum Actinomycetota; class Coriobacteriia; order Coriobacteriales; family Eggerthellaceae; genus UBA9715. The sequence goes on along the minus strand of DMNP01000221.1, from coordinate 4,300 downwards.
CTCGCCCCGAACATGACGCTGGTCAGGGCGTCGACTATGATGCGCATCCTTTTAATGCGCGTCGCCAAATCGCCCGCCTGGCGGTCCTTGAAAAACGCAGGGGGAAGCGTCAGGAGGCGCGCCATCATGGCGGCCTCCATCTGCATGGACAACTTGCTGGACAGGCGCATGGTCACCAGCGATCGCATGATGCCGATAAGCGCGCTGGCAATAGCCGACCCCAGCAGCAGCGCGCAGATGGGCAGCACCAGGCCCAGTTCCCCGGAAGGGATGATTCGGTCGAACAGCAGCCCGTTGGCCACGGCGGGAAGCAGGCCCACCAGCGACACCATGATCGATGCAAGCAAGATGCGGGCATAGTCGCCCGGATCGAGCGACGCGACCATGAACTTCAGGAGGTCGGCCCCAGACAGCTTGTCTTCGGGTAGCGGCCGGTAGAAGCAATACGCGTCTGGCAGCACATCGGCGGCCGTGCGCGCGGTAAGCAGCACCTTCTTGTTGGTGCTTGGCTCCACGTAGCCGTAGCTGCGCATGCCGAACGGTATGATGGCAATGGGCTCGCCGGTCTTCAGCTGGCCGAGGTAGGCGCCGGTCGCGTCGGCCCACCACCGCCCCTCCAGCTTCACCCTGCGCTTCATCATGCCGCACGAACGCACTGCGAAATCCATGCGCTCCGTCGAATCCGCAAGCGTGGCGGGCACATCGGCGGGAGTCTTGCCGAAATAGCGCAGCACGGCCGCGACGGCGTTGTCGGTGGCGGCCACGTCGTCGAGCGTCATGCGCGGCGCCCGCTTGGATCCGACGACGGCACGGGCAATGCGCTCGTAGGCCTGCTCGACTTGCTCGTCGTCCAGCCGCCTGCGCGTTTCCAGTTGTTCCTCGAACCAGCTCATGCCCGTGCTGCGTGCCCCTTAATCGTTTCTTACCAGCTCGGCGTAGGCGCCGTCCAGCGCCATCAGCTCGTCGTGCGTGCCGCGCTCGGCCACGCGCCCGTGGTCCAGCACGATAATCTCGTCGCAATCGCGGATGGTGGAAAGCCGGTGCGCCACGACGATGCACGTTATCTCGCGACGGCGGATGGAGCGGATTACCTTCTCCTCGGTTTTCGCATCCAGCGCGCTCGTGGCCTCGTCCAGGATGGCGATGGTCGGGTCCTGCGCGAGCACGCGCGCTATTTCCAGCCGCTGCAACTGGCCTCCCGAGAAATTGCGCCCATCCGGCAGCACCTCGCCGCGATAGCCGCCTTCGCGCGCCAGGATATCGTCGTGGATGTCTGCGTCGCGGCACGCCATGACCACCTCGAAGTCCTCGATGGACCCATCCCAGAGCGCCACGTTTTCCGTTACCGTGCCGGCGAACATCGAAATGTCCTGGTCCACAACGGCAAGCGACCCGCGCAGCTGTTCGCGGGGAACTTCGTCGATCAGCGTGCCGTCGAAGCGGATCTCGCCCGACCAGGGCTTGTACAGGCCGCTTATCAGCTTCGCGATGGTCGACTTGCCCGACCCCGACCCGCCCACGAGCGCAATCCACTGCCCGGGCTCGGCATGCAAGTCCAAGCCCTCCACCGTTGGCTTTTCCAGGCGCGAATAGCCGAAGGTAAGCCCTTTCACGTCGACGGCGCCCGAAAGCTTGTACAGTCCCGAAGACGGTGAACGGCCGGCAGCCTCGTCGCCGTCATCGGGCACATCCGCCTTGTATTTCAGCACGTCCTGCACGCGTTCCATTTCCGTGCGGGTTTCCTGGATGGTCTGGCCCAGGTTCACCAGCGAATTCACCGGGGCCATGAACGCGGACAAGAACCCTTGGAACGCCAGCAGCATACCCGCCGTGAACTGGCCTTCCATTATAAGCACCGTGCCGACCACGAGCACCGCCACGTTCGCCAGCTGCACGAGCAGCCCGGGCACGGCGCCCAGGTAGGCGTTCAGCTTCGCGAAGCGGACCATGCTGTTGCTCACGAGTGCCTGCATGCCGCTCCAGCGCTCGAAGAAGCCCTCTTCGGCGCCAGATGCCTTTATGGTCTCGATCATGGCTATGCCGCCGACGGTGGCCGCGTTCAACCTGCCGGCGTCGCGCACCTGTTGGCGCATGACGTTCACGCGCTTCTTCGAAATGGAGCGCGCCAGAAACGCGTTGACCACGACCGTGGCAACCCCCACCAGCGCCAGCGGAACGCTGTAGGCCACCATGACGACAAGGTACAGCACGATGAGCACGCCGTTCATAAGCGCAGGCGCCAACTGCTGCACCACGGTCATGGCGATGGACTCGTTGGCCGCCTGGCGCTGCTGCAGGTCGCCGACGTAGCGCTGGGCATAGAATTCCACGGGCAGGTGCAAAAGGTGCCAGAAGAACTCCGACGCGGCCACGGCTTCGAACTTGCCGCGGATGCGCAACAGGTACACCGCGTTGGCAAACGACACGACGCACTGCACCAGCGCCAGCACGGACAAGGCCAGGACGAGGACCGAAAGCGCCGTGGAGTTGGCGCCCCCGCCGCCCAGCACCGCATCGATGAACACGCGCGACATCGACGAGTTCGCGATGCCGACGACCGACAGTATCGTCGAGGCCAGCCCCACGAACGCGATGGGCGCCGCCATGCCGCGCAAGCGCCCTCGCACGAAGCCGAGCGTGGAGGGCGGCGAGCCTGCGGTCTGGAATCCGTCGGTCGGGTGCATGATAAGGGCAATGCCCGTAAATGCTTCATCGAACTGGTCGATGGGCACCTTCACCTGCCCCTTCGCGGGATCGTTCAGGTAGGCCCATTTCCCGTTGGCGGAAAAGCCCGTGCACACGACGAAGTGGTTGAAGTTCCAGAACAGGATGCACGGCAGCTCGGCGTTGGCCCGAAGCCCTTCCAGATCGTAGGTGTAGCCGTCGGCTTCAAGTCCGTACGAACGGGCCGCGCGCAGGATGTTCACCGCCTTGCTGCCGTCGCGCGACACGCCGCACGCCGCACGCGCCTCCTCGAGCGGAATCCAGCGCCCGTAATGGGCCAGGATCATGGTCAGGCAGGCGGCGCCGCATTCGGTCGCCTCCATCTGCATGACCTGGGGAACGTTGCGAACGCGGCCGGCCATGCTACGACTGCGCCTTGCCGAACAGATAGGAGAAGGGCGCAACCTCCCGCGTCGTAACCTGAATGGGAACGTCGTCGCCTTCCTCCCGCGATTCCAGTTGGGATGGAAGGGCCACGTTCAGCTTGTAGCTCCATTTCTGCAGGTTCAGCGAATCCGTCGTGTAATCGCTGCCGATCGTTGCCGCCACCTCGCGCTGCGAGTACGGGTCTTGGTCGACCGACACGATGCGCGTCTCGTATCCAGCGGCCACGACTTTGCTGTCGGTGGTGGCCATCGCATCCTCGTCGAGCGGCAGGAAGCAGACCAGCTGCCCGTCTTTCAGCACGCCGGTCGTCGATGTGGTGATGGGCAGGGACGCCGTGAACCCCCAGATAATGGCAACCACGAGCAATACCGCAACGGCGCCGACGAGCACCCAGGCCGAAGGATTGGTTACCTTCAGGTAGTGGTCCAGGTCTTCGGCCGACGACATCTTGCGCAGCGCCGTATCTCGGAACATCTGCGATCCAAGCGAGCCGCGCTTATTCGATGCCTCCGCCACGACCTGCTCCTTCCGAATCATACCCTCGTTTCCGCACCATCGATTCATGGCGCGAAAGAAGCGCCTGTTCCCGCACCCCGATTTTCGAAACCATAATTTAAGAAAAGATACTCGACGCTCGTGGCCTCGCGCAAGGGGATGTTCCAGAACGTCACGCCTTTTCCCCGCTTTGCCTCGTTTCGTTGGCACCCTTTCCCGATGCATCGGTTCACACCGCGCAGCCGGGGTGGCTGAACACGAGGGGCGCGTGAACTGCCACCTCGGCCGCCCAAATGAATCGTGAATACGGGCGCCTGGCACCGGTATTCATTGGTATTCATTGTTGGCCGGACCGTGGAAGGCAGCAAGCTCTAATGAATTCGGATGCCTGGCACCAGTATTCATTTGGGGATTCGTGAATACGGGTGCCTGGCAGGGGTATTCATTCTGCACAGCCGGGGTGGCTTTCCACGGTAGACCCCCCATCCACCCGCAACCCGCATTTCGTGGAAACGAGGGTGGACTTGCGGGTGGACGGGGCCGCGGGAACGCCGCCTCCGGCCCGCTGCGGGCAGAAGGCGGGGGTTGCGGGTGGAATCGTGTGAATACGGGCGCCTGGCACCGGTATTCATTTTCCACGGTAGGCCCCCATCCACCCGCAACCCGCATTTCGTGGAAACGAGGGCGGACTTGC
>DMNP01000109.1:16750-38035 GCA_003452695.1 Eggerthellaceae bacterium | reverse complement strand
GCGCATTTCATGCAATCTGATGCACCGCGGAAGCAGATTTGCATGAGATTGCGCGTTATGCGCGGTCGCGTTGCGGCAGACGCGCGCGATTGCCCGAAATGTGCGGTCGCGTTGCGGCAGGCGCGCGGGATTGCCCGAAATGTGCGGGTTGCGCCATGGAAGGTCGCATGGGGAGTCGCGTTATGCGCGGTAGCGTCCCGCCAGCATAGCAGCGAGGGTTACGTCACCTTTATGGTGACGGCGGTGGTTTTGGTGGCGGGAAGGTAGTTTGCGGTGCCGGCGGCGGTTGTTGCCACTTTCACCTTGTATGTGCCCTTCTTCAGGCCCTTCTTCAGCTTCAGGGCGCCGGTCTTGGCGTTCACGCTTATGCCGGCCGCACCCGATTTCTTCTTGAACTTCAGGACGCCCTGGCGCTTCACCACGGTAAGGGGCTTCGTGGTTTGAGCCTTCTTCTTCAGGGCGGACGCCTTCACGGTTTTCTTTGCGGCCTTCAGCTTCAGCGGGTTGGCGGCACGCGCGATGGTGAAGGGCACCGTTTTCATTCCAGAATAGGAACCGATGCCGGCAATGCGCACATAGGCGGTGCCGGCGTTCACGTTGTTCGTGAAGGAAAGCGAGTAGTCGCGCCCTGCGACGAGGGCCCTCGAGCCCAGCCTCACGGAAACGGCGGGCTTTTGGACCTTGCCCGAATAGGTGCACGCGCCCACCGAAACGCTTGCCGTGCCGATGGTGGCGCGCTCGACCGAAACGGTCTTCGTTGCCGAAATGGCAGGATTGGAGGCAAGCGCGACCGTGATGGTGGTCGTGCCCACGGCCCGGGCCGTAAGCACGCCGGACGCATTTATCGTAGCCACGGATGCGTTCGAGGACGCCCAGGTGTAGGTGCCCAGGGGAACGGCGGGAACGGAATAGGATGCCGTGCTTCCCGCCGAAACCGACGAGGCGCCGCTTATGGCGGGGCTGTACACCGACACCACGCGGGCGGCGAAGCGGGTGGCATCGGCGTTGCTGGCCGTTATGGTGGCGGTGCCGGCCTTGCGCCCCGTTACCACGCCGTTCGAAACGCTGGCGACCGAAGCATCTGATGAGGTCCATGTCCAGTCGTCGTCGTTCGAAGGCGCAAGACGCACCGTCGCACCCACCTTCAGGCTGGCCGTGCCGTCCAGACTGGTCGCGCTGGGGGCCACGGCTGCGGCGGCGTCTATTTCGCCGATGCCGGTATAGCGGTCCCAGCCCGCAGGCGCCGTTTCGTTCACGTTGCTGTAGGCCAAGTCGCGCGCCGTGGAATAGAGCCGGCTTATGGCCTGGTCGGGCGCAAGATCGGGATTGGCGGCGAACATCAGCGCAAGCACGCCCGACACGTAGGGCGCCGCCATGGACGTGCCGTGCTGGTACTTGTAGGAGTCGTCGTTGGGCGTGAAGGTGCTCATGATAAGGTTGCCCGGTGCCGATACGTTCTTGGTGGTCTGTCCGACCACGTTGAAGTTTGATTTGTCGTAGCGCACGGCCTGGCCGCTGCCATCCTTTTTCAGGCTGATGACGGTGACCACGTTGTCCAGGTCGCCGGGGAAGCAGTAGAACGGCACGGAATAGCTGACGCCCGTGGAATCGCCCTCGTTGCCCGCCGACACGACCGTGACGATGCCCTGATCGTGGGCCTCGTCGATCTTGGCCTTGAACAGCAGGTCGTAGTCGCTCCAAGAGGTGGTCTGGCGCCCGCCGCCCAGGCTGAGGTTTATCACCCGCACGTTCAGGCCCGCCTTCTTCTGCGCAATGACGTAGTCGAAGGCGTTCATCAGCACGCTCGTGGACGTGTTGCCGTACGAGTTGAACACCTTCACGGGCACGATGGACGCATTGTAGGAAACGCCCGCCACGCCCTTGCCGTTGTTGGCCCGCGCGCCGACGATGCCGGCCACATGCGTGCCATGCGATTCGTAGCCCGATACGTCGCGCATGGCATCGGTTATGCTCAGGCCTTCGCTGTAGTCGTAGGCGGATGCGTTGAAGGAGGCCACGATGTTGTCGGCCAGGTCCTCGTGGTTAACGTTGAAGCCGGTGTCCAGCACGGCTACGGCCACCGAACCGTTGCAGCGCACGCTGTCCCAGGCCTCGTAGGCCCGCACGCTGTCCAGCGCCCAGAGCGCACCCGACAGCACATAGGCGTCGTCGGTCGTGGTCTGGGGCGAAAGCGATGTGGAATCGGTAGCGTCGCGGGTGGAAGCAGCGGAGGCAGCGGGGTCGGCGGCGGCGGCGGTGGCGGCGGCGGAAGCGGAGGCGGCGGAAGCGGCGGCAAATGTGGAGGCAGAGGCAGCGAACGAGCTGGGGAATTCTGGCGAATCCCCCGCTGCCAGACGGGCGTCGGAATGGGCCGCGTAGCGGTAGTCGGGCTGGACTGCCTGCACGCCTTCTGCGGCGCGCAGGGCGGCGATGGCGCGAGACACGGAAACATCTTCGGGAAGCGCCAGTTCGAGCAGGGAGCCTTGGCGCGAGACCACCCGGCATCCCGGAATCCGCGCCGCAATGGCCAGCTCTGCGGCAGCAGCGGTGGCGTCGCCGAACTCCGCGCGGTCCAGGGTGACCAGCACCACGCCGGGGCGGTAGCCTTCCAGCGCATCGGCAGCCTGTGCGATGGCGGGCTGGTCGGCGGGGGTGGAGCCCGCGGGTGGTTCGGGAGCAAATGCTTCTACGGCGAAGGCGGGAACGCACAACGAACACGCAAACGCACCGACAAGCAGCAACGCAGCCAGGCGCATCGACCATAGCCTCGAGCGGCAGGCGGCGCGGGCAGTGCGCGCGGCGCAGGCGGCGCGGGCAGCTCCAACGGCGCGGGCGGTGCGCGCGGCGCAGGCAGTGCGAGTGGTGCGGGTCATGCGTTCACCTCCTTTCTCCGGTCGGGATGACGGGCCAGGTGTCCGTCGGCCAGCAAGCGGGGCAGATGGGATGGCGGAAACGGCCCGGATCCCATTGCCGGCGTGGCGCCTACTTCACGCGAACGGTCAGCTTCACCACCTTCGTCGCGCGTTGGTAATTGGCCGTGCCGGCGGCCTTCACGCGCACCTTCAGCTTGTACGAACCGGGCTTCAGGCCCTTCTTCACCGTTATCTTGCCGGCTTTGGAAACCGCTATCTTCTTGTTGCCCGCCTTCTTGGAAAAGACGACCTTGCCCTGTGCACCCTTCACCTTGAAGGCGGCCGCCTTGCGAATGACGTGCTTGGATTTCTTCAGCTTGGCGGCCTTCACCACTTGCGTCTTTTTCTTGGCTTTGGCAATCATCGGATTCTTGGCCTTGGCGATGGCGAAGGTCGTGGTGGCCGTGCCGACGTAGGCGCCCTTGCCCGTTACCTTCACGGTGGCCGTGCCGGCGCGCACGTTGTTGGCATACGACACGTCGTAGCCGCTGGCGGGAACCACGCGGCCTGCCACTTTCACGCTGGCAACGGCGGGCTTCTTGGGCTTTCCGTCGTACACGAGGCCCTTCGCGCCGGAAAGCGTTATCTCGGGCGCCGCCAGCGAAATAATCGAGCTCCGGCCATCGCCGCCGTTGCCACTGCCGTCGTCCGTCGGGTCGCCGTTCGCGCGGTTGATTACCGCGAAATGCACCTGGCTGCTGGAAACGGCCGTCTCGGCATACAGCGGCGTGTATCCGGCCAGGCCCTTTTGGGTAACGCTGTAGAACACCTCCTGGCCGGCCTCGTAGGCCACCAGGTTGTCCCACGAAACGCTTGGAGCGGCGTCGTTGGCGGCAATGCTCTTGTCGCTTCCCGCCACAAGCCACATGCCCGATCCCACGTGCTTCACCAGCTGCAAGGTAACGCCGGGCGTGGGCTGGGCGGCGCTCGGCGTGAAATCGGCGCCCGCGGCATCGCGCCAGACCACGTCGGCCTGCACCGCCTTGCGCGCCGAGCGCAGCATGTTGGCGAACCGGTATGCCACGGTTGCCGGGCCCGATTCGACGCGCTGCACGTGCGCGTCGTAGCCGTTCACCATCTGGGCAACCGAATACTCCACCGCGCCATCGGCATCGTTGGCCGGCAGGTACGGCCACGTGTACGACCAGCTGCCGTTGGCGGACGGCCCGACGGCCACCTTCGCCCCCACGGGCTGGCCGTTTGCGAACAGAAGCAGGTCCACACTGCCCGGACGCGTGCCGCCCACATTGTCGAAGTCCAGCCACGACACGCCCGCCTGCACCGCCACCGTTTGCGGCGCGTGCACCAGGCGCACGGCATAGGAGCCGTCCTGCACCAACGACACGATGCACTCGTAGCCGTCGGGCACCGCCACCGGCACGATGCGATACGCAGTCGTTCCCTCCTGCGTTGCATGCGGCATGTCCGGCCAGATCTTCGAAACGCTCTCGTCGGAAGCGCCCAGGGACACGCGGCACTCCGCGGCGTCGCCCGCCGCCTGCCAGGGCCCGTCGTCCACCTTGCGCTGCAGTTCCACGACGCATTCGCCGCGCAGGCCATCGCGGTCGGCGTCGTCGTCCCACGCCAGGGAAACCTGGGCGTCGATGGTCGCGCCCTCGTGTTCGATGGCGCGGTTCACCACGGAAAAGGCCCGCGCATCGCTTGCGCCCGCCGGCTCTATGGAAACCAGGTAGCAGTCGGCCAGCTCTTCGGTCAGCTCGTACACGAGCGCCTTGGGCACCGTCCAGCTGGCTGTCCACGTGCCGTCGCCGTCGGTGTCGGCCACGTCGGCGGTTTCCACGCGCAGCACGGGGCCTTCGGGGGCCTCGCGGCCGAGCAGGTGCAGCCGCACGGTGGCGCCGGCAGGCCCCGCCACCACAGCGCCCGCGGCATCGGCCCAGGCCACATTAGCCGTTATCGTAACGAAATCGTCGCTGGACGTCGTGTTGGTGAAACGCGCCGTGGTAAGGGGCAGACCGTTTCCGGCATCAAGGTACGGCTTCTTGCCGAAGCGGTCCTCGTAGAAGCCGCACTGCACGTCCAGCGTGCCATCGCCCCGGTCGACCACTGTGAAGATGGCGTAGCGCACGGCGGAATCGTAGCGCATGGCCGCATCGGCGCCCGCCAGTTCCGAAACGGCATAGATGAACACGCCGTAGCGCAGGCCCTCGGGCACCGCCGATTCATCGCCATAGCACAGTTCTTCGCCGCTGAACAGGTCGCGCGCATCGGGAGCGCCGTCGCTTCCCACCGACCATAGCAGATCGCCGGACGAGAACGCCATCGGCTGGAAGCGGCCGCTGAGCGCCGAAGCGCCGCTTTGCACCGTGTCGGCCGTCAGCCGCATGCGCAGGGCGCCGTCGGGCATCATCGCGTTCGCGCCCGACGCCAGCGCCCCTTCCACGTCCGCTGCCGAAGCGGTGGACGGCAGGTATGCGATGTTCGCGCCATCTGCGGCCACGAACGGCGACGACCCCACGTTGTGCAGCTCGAAGTCGAAGCTGTCGCCCAGCTGCCAATCGCGGCCCGCAAGATAGGCGCTTACCGCCACCGATGCCTGCGCCGAGGCCTCGTAGCGGTTGGTGAACACGGGCGTGAACTGCGTGCCCGTAGACATGTCGGCGGCATCGGTTTCGTCGTAGCGCACGTAGCAGCCTATCTTGTTCGGCCCGGTTTCGCGCACGATTACGTGCACGAGGTGCTGGCGCGTGTCGTAGCGCAGCCCGGCCGCATCGTCGGGAACGCGCGCCGACATAAGATAGTAGAAATCGCCCGCCATCCGCTGCTCAGCCGCGTTGTAGGCGATGTCCGCCAGGCTGAAGCGGATGTCCGCGAACGGGGCCAGGTGCTCGCTTTCCGCCACGACCGGCGTGGCGCGCGAAGCGGTTGCCACGGCAACGCGGCCCGCGCCTTCGCCCGTCACGCCGCTTTCGGGCATGGGGATGGTGGCCGCCGACCCTTCCTCGCACACGGCCAACGCGACCAGTTGGCCGTTCAGCTCGTAGTCTTCGGTGACGATTGCGCCATCGGCCCCGTAGGCCGCCTTGCCCAGCGGCCGCAGTTCCACCACGGGCGCATCGGAATCCAGCCACACGCGCCCGACCAGCTGTTCCACAGCCGCAACCTGGGCTGCGTTCGTGGCTGCTATCTCGTTGCAGAAGAAGGCCGCCGGCACCGCCACAGCGCCATCGGTCCCTTCGTCCACCACGCGCCCGGACGTATCGACCCAAGCCCGGTAGGGCTGGCCGTCTTCGTCGGCCAGCGGGCTCAGGCACGCCGCATCGTGGAAATAGTCCAGGGTGGTGGCCAGCGTGCCGTCGAAGTTGTCGCGCACGCCGATGCGCAGGTACACGATGTCGTCATCGTAGTCCAGGTCGGCCACCTTTTCTGCCAGCACGGGGCTGGCGTTGGTGGCGGTTGCCGGCCGGGACGGGTCGATTTCCTGCAGCTGGTACACGAACTGGCCGCTGGCCGGACTGCCGCCCGAGCCGGGGGTGAGGTCGGCCAGGTGGAAGCGGTTCGCGCCCGCCGACATGGCCCTATCGCCGTTGGCCAGCTGCGCCGTGGCGGGCAAGCCGCCCGCCTGCTGCGATCCGTCGTTCATTATGCCGGTCGTCCACACGGCATCGCCCACGTTGCCCGTTCCGCTTTGATCATCGACCGGGTCGAACCCCAGGCCGCCGATAGCCGTTACGCGGAACTCGAACTGGTCCGTGGAGCGCCATTCGCGCCCCTCGATGCGCTTCACGATGGTGGCCGCGCATTCGCCCTGCGCGTCGTAGGCGTTCACGAACACGGGCACGGCATGCCCCACCGGTTTGCCGTCGTAGGACACTTCGGGCACGAAGCTTCCCGTGCCGTTGTCTTCGAAATGAATCCGCAGCTCGTGTTTCGTGCGGTCGTAGCGCAGGCCGTGGTGTATCCAGGTGAAGGCCCGGCGCTGCGCGTCGTCGGCATCGGCATAGCGCAAGGCCAGGTTGTTCGCGCCTTCCGCGCCGAACACCTTTCCGTCGGTGCCCACTTGCAGATAGCTGCCGGAGTGCAGCGGGTCGGGAATCCAGGCGAGGGCATCGGCGTCGGGCGTTTCTACGATTTCGTAGAAGTAGTCGCCCACCATGCGCCCGTCGTCTAGGCGCGTCATGTCGGCAAGCGACAGGTTCACGTTGCCGAAATCGGCTAGGCGCTGGCTTTCGGAAATGCGGTGCTCGCCGTCGGCCTCGGTGCGCGCGAAGGCGGGGACGTTCGGAAGCGGGATGCCCGCCACCACCGGTTCACCGGATGCGTCCTTCACGAGCGTGCCGTCGCACACCCGCCCGTCTTCCAGCGGCAATTCGCCCGTGCTGTAGTCGCCTTTGCCCAAGGGCACCAGGTCGAACTCGAAGACATCGCCCTCGGGCAGCTGCGCCGAATAGTTGACGGCCTCCGGGTTCGCCGAAAGCCAGGTGCGCCCCGTAAGCTCCACCACCACCGACACGCGCGCCGTGCCCGACGACGTGTAGGTGGATTCGTTCGCGACCACCTGCACAACGCCCGGCTCGGCCACCACCGGCGATGCCGACCCGTCCGCGCCATAGGTGGATACGAACTTGCCCGCGCCTTCCGTTACCTCCACCACCCGGTACGACAGCGGCGGGTCGTTCAGGTCTAGGTCGTCGCCGTCTGCCAGGAACATCGGCAGCGCGTCGAAAGCGCCCTGCGCAACGGCCCCGTCGTGCGTAGCCTGCATGCCCGCCGCCGGGAACACCAGCGTGCGCCCCGGCACGTCGGACCAATCGGCCTCGGCCGGCGCAACGCCCGCGGCCTGTTGCAGCTTCACTTCCACATCGGCGTCTACCACGCCGCGCCAGCGCTTTTCCACCTGGATGGAACGCATGGCCTGGGCCACGAACGCCACGGCGCGGGCCGGTTCGGCGGGGTCGGTGCCCGGCGTGAACCGCGGCACGATGGCATAGCGGTCCTCGAAGATGTTCACCGACATGCAGAAGGTGCCGTCGCCGTTGTCCACGATGAACACCTGGGCATACTCGGTATCGGCATCGCGTAGCAAATCGCCATCGGCGCAGTGCACGGCCGTTTCGCTTACCGCATACATGAAGCGGCCGTACTTCAGGCCCGCAGCCGCAATGCCGTGGCTGTTTTCCACTTGGTCTTCGGTGCCGGAATGGTCGCGCGGATCCTTGGCGCCGCCTTCGCCCACCGTAAGGTGCAGGTCGTCCAGCGTGAATCGCATGTCCGCGAAGGCACCTTCCAGCGCGTCGGCAGTGTCCTGGCGGTCGCCGGCCGCCACGCGCATGCGCAGCGCGCCATCGCGCGTGACCACCTGCCGGCCCTGTGCCAGGAAGTAGTCCTCGCCGCGCATCTGGCCATCGGCCAGGGCCTTGCCCTCGTGGTCCAGCCGCACCACTTCGTCGTCATCCCATTGCCCGAAGGGCGCGCCGCCCATGGCCCGAAGCGAATAGTCGAAGGCATCGCCCGCTTGCCAGCTGCGGCCCATAACATGCTTGTTCACCTGCACCTCGGCCATTCCCTGCACGGCATAGCGGTTGGTGAACACGGGCGTGAACTGCGTGCCCGTGGCCACGTTGGACTGGTCGGTTTCGTCGTAGGCAATGCTTACCTGCAGCTGGTCGGTGCGGTTTTCGCGCACGCGCACGTGCACCACATGCGTTCGCTCGTCGTAGGTGAAGCCATCGGACGCATCGGGCACCACGCCGGACAGCTCGTAGAAGAAGTCGCCCTGCAGGTGGTTGTCCTGCGGATCGTACACCAAATCGGAAGCCGAGAATTCGATGGCGCCGAACCGTGCCAACCGCTCGCCTTCCGCCACGACGCTCGTGTGCACGGTGGCGTCGGCATAGGACACGCGCGCATCGGCGTCGAAAGTGGCCAGGCGCGATTCGTCCGCTTGCGGCATGGGGATGGTCGCCGCCGACCCCGGTACCAGCACGGCGCGCCGCACGCCGTCTTCGCCATCCAGCTCGGTGCGCATTTCGCCCGATGCGTCGTACGAGGCCTTGCCAAGCGGCACCATCTTGAAGCGGAACACGTCGGATTCCAGCCACGTGCGCCCGATGAGCTGCTTCACCGCCGCGATGTTCGCAGTGTTCGACGCCGCCGTGGTGTTGGCGACCACCATCGTGCCCGAGTCGATGAAGATGTTGTCGTCGGGCTGCGACGTGCCGTCGGGCTGCACGCTGCTGTACGCGGGCACGTAGGCGTCGGACGTATCGTCTTCCGTCAAGCGATACACGGCGCGATAGGTGGCGCCGTCTTGTTCCACATACATGGGAAGCCCCTGGTTGAAGCCCGCGAGCGCCGCGTATTCGCAGCTGGACGACCCATCGGGCTCGTTGGCCAGCGGCGTGCCGTCTTCGCGCACGAAATCGGCGCGCGGCAACGTGGCCACCAGCCCCACGGGATGCCAGATATCCTCGCCCTTGGCGCGGATGTAATCGTCGCTGAGCTGCGCTTCCTCTTCCACGGGAAGCAGCGCGCGATGCAGGTGGATGGTCACGTCTTCCACGGGCATGCCCACCCAGATCTTCTTTATGCGAATGTCCACGGTCTGCCCGTCGTCGGACTGCCCGTCGTCGGACTGGGCGGCCACGAACCCGCTTCCGCCTTCCAACGCGGATGCCTGGGCAGCATGCCAAATCGCCAAGCCCGCAGCCATCGCCATCAGTGCCGCGCTCAGCGCCAGCAACAGCGCTCGGACCACATTGGGACGGGTAAGCTGGTGTGCTGTCCCACGTTTCATCTGGATCACGCCTTTCATTCGCCTCGGAACGCGAGCGGGAGCCGAGCGGGTGCGCTCGCCGCCGCTATGTCGCGTGCTGGGCCACGCAGCGCACGACCGTTGCCTGCATGCCCGAATAGGTGCTGCAGAACAGCGCAAGGTTCCAATCGCCACCTGCGCGTATGGCATCCCAATCGCGGGCGTCCACGGTTTCGGCGCTGGCCACCCGATAGGTGAACGTGTGCGCGTTCATGTCCGTGAAGGTGACGGTCTCGCCGTCCGCCATGTCCGCGATTCGCCCGAAATGCGACGCATAGTTCATGCCGCCGAGCACCAGGTTGCCCTCGTAGGGCGTGCCCGCCAACACGCCGGGGCACAGGTCCACGTTTTCCTCGGACCAGGTGCTTTGCACGGGCAGGCACACATCCAGCGCGGGCAGTTCCACAATGCCCACGTAGGAGCGGCCATCCACCTGCACCGACACCAATTTGCCGCTGGGCGCGGCGTAGTCCAGCAGCGCGTGTTCGGGCATCTGCGCCCGCACGTCTTCCAGCACCTGCTGCGCCCGCTGTTCGGCGGAGCGGTCGTACACCAGGTTGTAGCCCGCCAGGGCCACGGCCGCAACGACGAGCAGCGCTCCCAGCACGACGAAGGCAGCAGGTAGGACTGCTGCCTTCTGCTTGCCTTGTTCGGCCTTGTTCGCCATTACCGCTCGGATTGCCTGCGCCGACGCGCCAGCAACGCCACGATGAAGCATACTATGCCCGCGCAGGCCAAGGGAGCCACCGGCCACCACAGGTCGCCCGTCTTGGGCGTGGTGCCCGGGGTGGGGCTGGGCGGGTTGCTTGGCGGCGGCGTGGGCCGCGGCGGATTGTCGGGCGGCGGCGGGTTGTCGGGTGGCGGCGGGTACGCGTTCTTCACCGTGAAGGCCTTGCCGCCGGCAGTCCTGCCCTTCGCCGACACCGTTGCCTTGTAGCCGTCGGGCACCGCCAGCTCGGTTACCGTCCAGGTATGGCCTTTCTCGAAGGTCCACGAATGCTTCCAGCCGTTGTCGTCGTTCAGCTCCACGTCGGCATATTTCTTGCCATCGCGCAGGATGCGCACCTTCACCGACGTCGGCCGCTTGGATTCGTAGCCTTCGTCGGACCAGGTCTTTGCAACCGAGAAGGACAGCTCGTCGGGCTGCGACTCGGGCGGGCTGTAGGTGTTGGTAATGGTGAAGCTCTGGCCTGCATCGCCGTCGCCCTCGGACGTTATCTCGAACGCATAGCTGTCGTCGTCGATGGTTTCCACGACCGACCAGGTGTGGCCCTTCTCGTAGAACCAAGTGTGCATCCAATCGTTTTCCGACGTCAGGTTAACAGTTTCCAGCAGGACGTCGTCGCAGTATATCTGCACGGGCACGCTTTCGGGACGCTTCGATTCATTGCCCGCGTCGTCCCAGACCTTCGTTACCTTGAACCACACGTCGTCGTCGCCGGGTTCGTCGAAGGTGTTCGTTACCGTGAAGATGCGCCAACCTTCCGCATAGTTGCTGTCGGAATGAATCTGGTAGGTGTAGTTCAGGCCCAGGCCCTCCTCGGCCACCGACCAGCTGTACTTGGAATCGGAAGTCCAGGTGTACTGCCAGTTGTTGGCCTCCGAAAGCTGCACGGTCTCGGCCTTTTCGTACACGCCCTCCTTGCTGCGGAACAGGTCGACCGAAATGGACGTGGGCCGCAGGTTCTCGTAGCCCGCGTCGGCATCCCACACCTTGCGCACGGTGTAGATTACATCTTCGGTCGACATGGGCGTGTACTTGTTCAGCTCGGCTTCGACGCCGTATTCAAGTTCTTGGCTGCCGTTGCGCAGCGTGACGGACGGCAGCGTGGTAATGACAGGCTGGAACGCGTACACCTTGCCGTCGGCCGTCTGCACTTCCTCGGCCTCGGTAACCACCAGATACACGCCCGGCTTCAGCCCGGGGAAATCCACCCGCCCCTGCGCGTTGGACATGGCCTGGGCCGTGGGCGCAATGTCGTGAAACTCCACCGCGCCGCGCAGCGTTTCGGCCAGGTCCTGCCAGCTGAACGTGGGGCTATTCGGGCGGTACGTGATGGGCAGCGACGCCAGCTCGGGCACGAGCGGGAAGTTCGTGGCCAGATCGGCGATGCGCCAGATGCGCACGTTGGCGCCCACCATGGGGGAACCCGACAGGTCGTCGATCTTCGCCTTGTATTCGCAGTCCGTCTCTTGGTTCACCATGTCTAGAACCTGCTGTTGGGCAAGCTTGTCTTGCAACGATAGCAGGTTGTCGCCCTTGAAATCTTCCGACGCCAGGGCCCGCTGCGCCGTGGCCGGCAGCAGCGCCAACGCGCAGGCGCAGGCAAGCACTGCAAGCGCGACCAGCGCGCGCCAGAACATCGAAGTTGTACGGGGGCAATCGTAACGTGCGGCCATAAAACTCCCATCCTCGCGTTGCGATTTGTCCTTTGCGGCGCATACACCCCGGCGCCGCTTGCAGATAGCGCTATTTTACCATGACGCAGCACGAATCCGCAGCTCGCATTTGCATATGGCACGAGAACAGGTCGTTTGCCATTACCGCCCACCACGTGAATAAAACCGCCTGGTCGTTATATTCAGCCAAGCTCGAACCCCCGCCGATGTAGTTTCCCTCGTCGGCGAGCTGGTTGCTTTTCACGGCCGAAGCAGCCACCGTGCGCAGTCCCCTTTATTTCCGTGTTATGCGTACAACATGATTGCATACAAATGAGGTACTGGTCGGTGTCGGCGATGGGGGACAGGCTGAGCGTGTCCGGCTTGCTGCCGTCGTCGGTTACCCACTTCACGCGAATGTATTCGATGTTGTTGCTGTTGTCGGAGCGGGGCAGCGCTTCGACGTCCGAGGTGTTCAGCGACTGCAGCTGCAAGTCTGACAAGAGCTGCTTGGCGCCCAGCCCTTTCGCAGCCCCGGCAAGCACGGTGGCCACCGTGGGCAGAGTCGCCGCCGCGGGCGCCGTCGCCTCGATTGCCGCCATCTGCGCGGTTGTCGCACCTGCGGCCGCGGGTGCGGTTGCACCCGTAGCTGCAACCTCCTGGGCCATGGAAGTCGCGGCAGCATCGCCTGGAAGCACGATGCCCACCTGGCCGACGGCATCCTGGCCACCCAGCGTGAATGCCTGGTTCGACAGCACCAGCAGCGTGCCCAGAAGCACCGCGGAACACGCCCCCGCCATGACACGACGCCACGACCGTCGTAAGCGCCGGTTCGTCTTCAGGGCGTCGATGTAGCGTCTCCAGGCATTCACACGTCGGGGTCCGCATTTCTCTTCAGTTGTGCCTATTTGGTGCATATTCTGCTGCATATACGAGCCAAATGGTTTGTGCATCGAAATATCCGAGCACCTGCTGCGCATAAAAACAGAAAACCTACGGCAGCAATAGGGAATTGACATGCTCTGGGCATGCGATGAATGGGGTAACCGATTGCACGCTATTCGAGAAACGGGCATCTCCATCGAGCGTGCCTCGGCACGGAAACCGCCAATCCTATGGGATAAAGCGGCGTCGCCGCAAGAAGACGAACGTCGCAATCAGCAGGGTCAGGCCGGCGAGCAACGGGGCAAGGACGCCGGGACCGCCGGTCTCGGGAAGCTCGAAGGCCAAGTGGTTTAGCGCGGTGGCAGAGGCGATGTGCGCATCGGCGTTCATTACATAATAGTTCGCGGTGTTGGTAGCCGGATCCACGGCAGGCCGGTTCGGGTCGATTGCCTTGCGGAACTCCATCGGGCCATTCAGATCTGCGTAACCCACAGGCACTTTCAGCTCCACTAGCTGATATGCATCGCGGCGCAGGCCGATGAATGCAACCACGCCATCGCCGCCGGATGAAGCCAGTGCGCACAGGTAGTACGTGGCACCATCGCGCTTCAGCAGCCGGACGTCGGCATAGGCGGCCGAAAGCCCATGGCGGCTGCGCTCGCGCGCATACTCCTGATCGCTCATCGCATCGCGAACATCGCTGCTGTACAGCCCGAACACGGCGCCCGCCAGCAAGTCGCGATCGTCCGACCCCAGGCGCTCGCCCGTTTTCGTAAGCGAAATATCCCAATCGTCATACAAGTTGGTGCCGACGATCTCCTGCATCTGGCGCCGGTCGTAGTCAAACGTATAGAATCTGCCCGAATTCAAGGACCCGGCTTTTCCCAGATAGCCGAAATGCCACGTGTCGTCCGCCACATTGCGGTCTAGCTCTACGGCCGTATAGCTCTGCCCGTGCACGAAGCTGAAGTCCTCGCCCTCGTTGATAGCCCAGCCGCTAGCGCCTTCGAAAGAACACGTCTTGGCATTTTCCAGCGAAACGGGATTGCTTAAATACTGGTCGGCATCTACGGACGTGGATATCAGGGTTGCCCGCCGTCCCGCACGGGCAAGCGCATCTGCCAGCTCCGCCGTGCTAAACCGCCCGGAAAGAGCGCTCCCATCTGCAAGCGTCAGCCCATCGACGCCACCCTCGAACACCAGGAAATCGAATGTCTCGGACCGTTCGGCGGGCATGTCCATCCCCCGCCTGTCCTGCAGCCGCTTCGCAATGCTCGGGATGCCCGGCACACGAATGCCCACATCCATCGGGGTCGCAGACAGTTCCTGATCTTGCCCCGAGGCGTCTCTCACCAGGTAGTTGTACCCGAAGCTGTTCCACGCAATGCTGCCGGGCGCAACGTTCGCATCGTTTATCTTGCAGGTGAATTCGACGTTCAGCGTGGTGTTGGCCGGAACGGTCACGCCATCTTTCAGACGGACGCGCACCGAACGCGTGGCATCGCTGAACGTTGAGCTCCACGCACTTGTGCCCCGCCAGTCTTCCACCGTATACGGAGACGTCGGGCGCAACGGGTCGTTTTCCACCGTATGGTTAACGTCCAGGAATTCCACGATATAGCTGCTCGGGTCCAGTTCTCGAACGTTGTGTTCCGGCTCCGACAGCGTCGAGTAATACACGCGGAAATCGGGGTTGGCCGCCAAGCTCACGTTAAACGCCGAAAGACGCGCAGAATCCCACACGAACGTGTGCCAGTCATTGCGCTCGGGCAAATTGTCTATAAGCACGAGATTGCGTAGCTCGGTGTTGTTCGTGTTGTCGACTTCCAGCCGATATCTGAACAGGCTCTGCTTGTCGGTAAGCGTGATGCGGTCGGGCAAGCCGTTTTTCAGGTTCGAATACGCCTGGTTTTCCTGGCCTGCGGGAAGGCCAAGCTCGCGCACCGATTTCACCGATGCCGTTACCGTACCGAAGGCCACCGTAATGGGCGCGGAATTGCGCACGGAAGGAGCATTCTCCTGAACGATCCACTTGCCGTCGTCGCCTTTCAGCGGGACGCTCCTCGTGGTGTAGTTGCCCTGGTTCACATTGGGGTCGAAGCCCTGGGTGTTCGGGGTTATCCATGTCGAGTTGTACATAACACGCGACTCGTACGTGCTCGACCGTTCCTTCGTGTCGAGGGTGAGGACAGCACGCCCCCCATATGCCGGAATGGACGCCGCCCCGTGCATGACGCGCAACGACATCGTCTCGTTACCGTTCGCGTCTTGGGTGAAACCGACCTGGATCGGACACGAGATATAGCGGTAGACATAGCTGTCTACATAATTGGCTGTTTCGGGGTTGTACAAGGCGACAAGCAGGTCGACCGGACTGCCATTCACGTACACGTCCGCTGTTTTCGGGCTCGAACCAGACGATCCGCTTTCGCTTCGATGGACGTAGGAAAGGGTCAGACGGGTTCTCCCGTCTTCTTCCACAGTGCGATTGGTAATGGTGATTATCGGGCCCGCTGTGTTCACGCTCGTTCTCTGCGTGAAAACTATCGGGTTCTCCACGGCGTCGGGCTGATAAATGGTCAGCCACACGGGGCCCGTGAAGCCATGGGTTGCCTGCACGGTGTCGGTAAGCGTGTAATCCTGGATGGGCAGGTTTCCAGCATTGGTAGCTGCAACTTCCCAGGTAATGGTGTCGCTCGGCTCCGCCGACAGGGGGTTCTCGGTTACCACGCCGGTTTGGCTTGTCGCCCTTGCTGCGCGCTTGGTAATGCCCGGGTCGATGGACCCGCGGGACAGCTGCACTTCCGAACACAGGAACGTTGCCGAAGGGTTTTGCGAGGAGAAACCGTATGCCGACGCCGCCGCAGCTGCATCGATGGTGTCGCATCCTCCCTCGTTGTGGCGCTGTCCGATGGGCACGGCATCGGCCGTAATCGTAGCATCGGCTATTTCGAAGTCGGGACTTATCGAGCCGTCGTATTCCATGGCCACCACGTTGTTCGCAATCGGCAACGTGTTCTTCATATCGTTCGTACGCACAAAATACGAAAACGATATTGCCTCGCCGGGTTCTAGATAGCACTTGCCCACCGCTTCGTCGTAGCGAATGGAATCGCTGGTTGGACTGCCGCCGCTCGTTAACTGCGATACCGAGAACGCAACGTTCTGATAGGCGCCGTTGGTTTGCGTTGTCTGCTCGATATGGATGCCCTTGTAGACAACCGAACGCCCATCTGCAGGCACGACGGTCGTGCGCTTGTTGCCGCTGTAAACGTTTTGCGCCATGTACGGATAATAGTACCTGTTGTTGTACAGCGAGGGACGACCCACTCCCGCCAAGGTGAATCCCTTGGGCAAGTGGTCCTGAATGTCGTTCAGGAACAGCTTGCCCTCGCCGCCGTTGAAAAGCGTTATGTCGTACAAGACGCCGCGTTCCCAGGAATCGTCGTTCGCATAGTGGTGAATGCCATCTTCCGTTTCGTCGTAATACAACGGGGCGCTGTTGTTGTATGTTCCCATCATCTTCTTGCGGTACACGCGCTCGACACCCTTCTGCAGCAGCGGCTTCAAATCGGCAGCCACATTGTGGGAAACCTGGCTCGTCTGGCCAAACGCCTCGAAGTCGTTGAACAGGCTGGACGTAGCATAGCTTTGCTCGTAGGCGTCCCATTCGCTGTTGTCCGCAGGCATCTTCAGCGTTACGTACAGGTAGTTTGGCCCCGGATTTAACGCGAAGAACACGTCGTCGTTCCACTGGAGCACCTGCTGCAAGGGCTTTTCGGGGTCGGGAGTCGCAACGGTGAAGCTTGGCTGGGAAGAGCCGGGCGATGCAAGATGCCCATCGTAGTCCACGGTTATGTCCGCAACCGTCCAAGGATGTTGCGCTATGCTGGAAGGCAGATAGTCCTTCAGAAAGCTGCCCAGAACCAGCGTGTTCGTATCGTTTGTGGAGTTGTGCACCGTCAGCCGGTATTTCACTTCCTCGCCCTTGTGCAAAACGGAGTATTTCACCCATTCGCCGCTATCGTTTTGCACTTCTTTATTAATTGCATAGCGTGAATACTCCGGGCCGACGTGCTCCCACAACCTGCGCCCTTCGTGGTCGTTCAGCCACCCGTCGTTTCGCAGCCTGATGGTTCCATCCTGGTCGCGGTCCCAGTTATAGGTGACATAGCTCATTATCTGGACGCGATGGGTTTCCGCAGTTCCGTCCTTCTCGTCGCCTACGTCTTTGTAGTACCACTTTATAACCGTGCTGAACCCATCCGCAGGGTCCGCTCGGACCTCGATGCGGTCCGCAACGAGCAGGCTTTCGTTCTCGTCTACGCCAACGCGGACGTTTCGATATACATCTACTTCATCGGCGTTGTTTTTCTTTTCAAGCAGATAGTACCGAACGCCATCGATGCCGATTATCTTCAGGCCTGTGCCGGAAAGCTCCGGATTGTCCTCGACCGGCACGAGCAGCGCTTGGGAATTCTGCATATGGTCGACCAACGGCAGCACTTCGTGGCGCGAATGGCCGTCGTGCGAAAACGACAGCTCGTACCCGACTACGCGTCCATCGCCCACCCCGCTTGTTCCCAATTCGACGATGCTGTTCATGGCGGCATCGATATCGGAATCCTTGTCGAAGCGGAAATCCCTTTTGCCTTCAGACGCCGATGCGCTGTAGCTGAACGGCGTTGCGATGTTGTCGGCGTCGGCCGTGGCATTGTTCTCGGGTTTGGCTAGCCTGCTTTGCCCCTTGTTGTACTCCTCCTCTTGGTCGTATTGCATAAGCATGAAGCTGTCTTTTCGAGAACTGTGCACGATGCGGACGATGCTTTCCCCGCCGTAGATTGTGAAGCTGCCGGGCATTTCCCAGCGCACGGTATAGGCCGTGGCGGGAACAACAAGATGCCCGATGCCATCGAGCGCCTGCCTTACGCTTGCATAGTCGCCAGCGGCACCGATGACATACGAGCGTTCGGAACCGCCGTATGCAACGTCCATGACGACATGGCCCAGAATGCTGCTTCCCTCGTAGTTCCTGAACGTGATGGTCGCGTCGTTGGCGATGACGGTGGTATCGCTCGTCTGCATCTTGGCGTTGCCTTCGGTATAGCGGCCGAAGTATTGCGTGATGTCGCCGCTCGACGTGTTCACGTCGGTCTGGGCCTGCTGGCCATCGACGGTCGCAACTTGTTGCGCGACGCCCCCGGCGTTCTGATTTGCCAGCGTTGCCGGGGCTATGCGGATGGTCAGCTTTTCGCCCGCATGGGTTTCCGCAAACATGCGCGCAATGCCTTCGGGGGAAAGGTACAGGTCTTTGGCGGTGGACGGCGAAAGCGTGTCTTCCAACACGAGATTGGAATCCCGGTAGGGAACGCTGCCCTGGTTCACCAACCGCAGCTTGAAAGGCGTCGGGCTTCCCAAGTAGTCGGACACCGCATAGTCCACGCCATAGCGCTTGTCGGCCGTCCCCGTTATGCTCTTGCTGAACGAAAGGCTGGGGGCAACCGTGTTCAGCTGGACGCTGGCCTGCGCGCTTGTCGTGTGTGGCGCCGAATGCTGGTAATAGTTGGTAAGCTCTATGGCATTGTGCACTGTGGGGCGGCGGTCGAAGTATTCCGGCTTTTCGACCACCAGCACGCGAGACCCAAGCGTGATAAGGTTCTTCAACGAAGGCATCTCTTCGGTCGGCGTGGTGTTCAGCTTTCTCCAATACAGCGTGAGCTTGCTCGGATCGTTCGGATCGATTGCAAGGTCGAGGTTGTCCACGCGTTTGTCGAATTTAAGTATCGACACATCCTCCGATACGCCCGCTTCGTTGGTGCGATTGTAGTACACTTCCGTGCTGCTGCCTGGAAACTTCGTTCTGTAAGCCTTGGTTTCGATGACGCGGCGCACTTCGTCGTTCCAGGTGATGGCATCGCCGAATTCGCCCGGGTTGCCTATGGTGAAAGTGTCTCTGAATTCGGCAACTTGGACATGGTCCTTCCCCATGCCTTCCAGCGTGTTTCCCGAACGGGGCGCGTCGATGGCAAAGCTTATCCCCGTGGCGTACAGGCGCGGGCCGTCCGGGTCGTTTTCCATGCCCGCCCACCGAGCCTCGGACGACGAGCTTTTCACCACGGGAAAGCGGTCGGGGCGCGTGGCCCAGTCGAGCTCTATGAAGTTTTGTTGCCCGTTCGGGGCCACTCCAGGTTCCAGATAAGCCGTCCCGCTGGCGTCGCTTTCCTGCGGCGTGAGCACATTCCCCGTCAGGACCAGTTTCCCGCCATCCGACGACGGGCTGGGATAACTTGCGGTGTACGTGATGGTAAGCGTGTCGCCGTGCTGGGGAGTGGGGATTTCCCAATAGTAGGTGAACGGCGCATCGGCCTTCTTCAAGAAGACCTGGTAGCGATGATTGTTCACCACGAAGGTATGTTCGCCCAGGTCGTACGACAAGACACCGTCCGCATCGTCGAACTGCATGTACACGCGGTGCACGTAGCCGGTCGCGTCGTTGTTCGGATTGGAAATCGCGATCGTAATAGCCGAGCTTTCGCCCGTGTAGTAATTGAACGTGCCGCTCTGTTCCGTCGTTGGAGTGCGATTGCCTCCCGCCGCAACGGCGATGTTCAGAATCGTCCCATTTTCGACGCGCACGGTCTGGCTTTGAATTATGTCGCCATAGCCCAAGCCGCTGCGCTCGAAGGTGTATATGTTGGTTGCCGCGTTGGGCAGCGACTGCTTGGCACCCGCCACGGTGGTCTGACCGTTGAAGCGAGTGAGCGTCGGGCATCCCGCGAACGCCTCTTGGGCAACGGAGGTTATGCCGGCTGGATTTGCGAACGTCAGGCTTGCCAGATTGCCCGCCATCGATATGGCATGGCTGCCGACGGCGGTAACGGGAAGCTGCGTTGTGGCGTCGAGCGAAATGGAGGACGGCACCGTATAGGTCGTTATCGGCTGCCCCTGGCCGTCTGCCTGGGGCACGCTCACGAGCTCTGCATGGTCGCTGTGCACGCGATACAAGACTCCCGAAGCATCTGCATAGTACGACCCCGCCGGAAGAATGTTCAGGGGCGAAGGAAGGCGCGATAGGCCTTCGAGCGAATCCATGGTGAACGTGTTGGGCCCCTTGAAGCGAAACGCGAAATTGTTCGCGCCCCCGCAAAGACCCTGCACAAAGCCCCTGGGCACATGGCCGACGGAATCGCCGAGCACCAGGACGCGGTTCTCGACGTACGAAGCATGCGAATTCGCCTCCATGACCAGCTTGGTCAATTGGCCGGATACGTCGAAATGCACAGTTTGCACCGGAGTCTGGAACAGCGGGTATTCAAGGTTTTTCGTATCTCGGGGTATGTTGAAATCCTTCAACTTATGACTGTACGAAAACACGTTGTAGAGGGACGTTCCGCTGGCCGGTAAGTGCACATGTTCCAGATTCGGGCAATTGGCAAACGTGCTGGACCATGCTGTGGGCCCAAGGGTGTCGGGAAGGTCTATGGAGGAAATCGCGGTGCCGCGAAACGTTTCGGTTCCTTCGACCAGCGTAAGGTTTTGCGATAGCGTTATGTTTTTAAGGGCGTACATGTATCTGAACGCGCGGTGTTTGATGACGCGAACGCTATCGGGGATGACCAGGCTCGCAACACCTGCGAGCGTGTCGAATGCGCTGTCGGCTATCTCTGTAACGCCGTCGGCAATGGCTATTTCGTCGATGCTTGCAGCAAAGGGCTTCCAGGGAGGATTGAATAAGGTTTGCTGGTACGGGGTCTGACCTGGATAGAACATCCTTCCGTCCGTGCCGGGGATGGGGTCGATGACAAGCTTCTGATGGCCGTTTACGTTTTCCACCTTCCAAGTGACATTGCCAAGCGTTCCCTCGCCCAGGATGATATTGTCGCTTGTCGGCGGATTCGCGATGCCATCCGCGGCGGGCGTGTTGTAAAACGCGTATTCCTGAACGGTTACGCCGTTGGGGATGGTCACTTCTTCTGCGTTGGTAAGGTCTGCGCACGCATAGCCGCCAATCGAATAGATGCCGCTTTGCACTTCGACCACTTCGATGCTGCTTCTGTAATCTGCCCATGGCGTGTTATCGGAATGAGCGAAGGCCGGGATGCCCGTGCCGCCAGCCGCTGAAAACTGCAAGCGGATCTTTTCATTTTCATCGCGGAACACGCGCCATTCAATGCCATCGACGGTGCCGCTTGCGATAATGCCGGGCTCGGGGTTGTCGGGGATGGATATTGGGGCGCTTTGCAGCATGACGCCGCCCATTCCGCCAATCGCCACGGGCTCCGCCAGAGGCATGGAGGCGACGGCGGTATCGGCTTGCGCGTTCAGCGCAGATGT
>DMNP01000109.1:15336-16639 GCA_003452695.1 Eggerthellaceae bacterium | reverse complement strand
GCATCGGCAGCGGCAGCGGCGTCGGCATCGGCAGCGGCAGCGGCGTCGGTAGCGGCGTCGGCGGCGGCGTCGGTAGCGGCGTCGGCGGCGGCAGCGGTCGGCTGTTCGCTGGGTGCTGCTGCGCTGGCGCCCGGCTGGGCACCTTGAACGTATGCGCCGGGAATCTGCCCTCCGCTTTGCGCGACGCCGTCTCGTGCAGCGTCGTCTTGCGGCAGGGCATTGCCGCTGCCTTCTGTTTCCGCAGCGTTCAGGGAGCCATTCGTAGCCTCCCGCGACACGCTGATTCCCGCAATTTTCAGCGTCTCGCTTTCGTTTTCCAGCGTAAACGCTTGCACAGATAGCGTCAGCAGCGTGCCCAGCAGAACAATCGAGCATGCTATCGCCATGGCGCGTTGCCATGTTCGACGCGAATGCCGATGGCTTTTCAGGGCTTGTATGCGTTCGTGCAAGATATGCATCTATCGGCGTCCTACTTTCTTGGCGTCGATGGGTGCACGAAACGGTTTGGCTTCACAAACGGAGCACATACCCCGTTCACGCAACCGCTCCGCATGATTTCCTCGCTTCGCATTATAAACGGCAATGCACTGTTTTGCCTGAAGATCTGTGTTTTCACATTCAATTGGCGGGCGACGGTTGGGATGGTAAGGGGACGGTCCGGCCGGCGGAGCGGGCGGGTGGAGGGGATTCGGGCTTTGCTTCGGCTTTGCATTAGCATGCTACAGGAATTAGGCCAAAAACCTGGCGCTGCTAGCCACATATATCAATAATTGGCCAGAATGCTAAATTCTAGCCATTATCAGCCTGGAAGGAGCAAACTAATGACGGCTGATGCGTTGCCAAGGTTTGGCCTCGCTGAGGCGAAGGACCGGCTAAGCGCTCTCACGGCCAGTGCCAACAAGACTGGTTTGCCTTTCATCATCACGAAGAGCAAGAAGCCCTGGGTGGAGGTGCGCCCGCTCGCCGTGAAAGAGCCCCCCGCTGGCGCCGTCACCATCACCCCGATGGGGCGCGAGGTCGTCGTGGCCGACATCGACGAGGTGTTCGCAGGCTACGAGGGCAGCTTCATCGCGCGAGAGGACGGCTTCGCGTCCGCCGTCGCGCGCTCATTGCGGAGTCCCGAAAGCTTACCGAAATCAATCTTCGGGTTCTTCATACGCTTCACCCTGTTCGGGCACTCTGCAAGAAGGCCCTTCCAGCACATGAAAGCCGGCATGCCCATTATCTTGCGGCTATCGGGGTCGAATTACTCCTCGCCGCATAACTGCCCTCGGTCCGGTCAGCGCCAGAAGAGAGGCGGGGG
>DMNP01000109.1:0-15241 GCA_003452695.1 Eggerthellaceae bacterium | reverse complement strand
CACCCGCAAGCCCGCCCTCGTTTCCGCGAGGTGCGGGTTGCGGGTGGATGGGGCCACCAAACCCGCCTTTTCCGGGTTTTCGCCGCACGAGGGAGGTGTTGCGGGTGGATTTTGCACTTCCCAGAAGGTTCTCGGTGGCGTTTCCGCAGGTCGGCTCCTGGCGGCAACCCGCGATTTCACCCGTAACCCCCACCTCGTGCCCGCAGAGGACCGAAAACGGCGTTTTCGCGGCTCTATCCACCCGTAAGCCCGCCCTCGTTTCCGTGAGGTGCGGGTTGCGGGTGGATGGGGTCTGCTATGAAAAGCAGCATCTGGCTTCGTTACTACCCATGGCCTGCCAGGCGGCGGCGCAGCAGGGCGAAGGTGGCGACGAGCAGGGCGAAACCGGCAAGCAGGACGAGCGCGCCGGGGCCGCCGGTTGCGGGGAGCTCGAAGCCGGAGCTCTTGTTGTCGATATGCAGGCGCTGCTCGCCTGCGACATCTTCGAGGGCGATTTCGTTTCCGTCTTTGTCGTTTACCGTGACGGTGCCGGTGTGGGCCACTTTGACGGTCAAGGGGTCGATCTTCGTGAATCCCGACGGGGCGACGGTCTCGCGCAGCTCGTAGGTGCCCGGCGCTATGTCCTCGAACGCGAGCAGGCCGTTTGAATCGGAATGAGCGCTGGCAACCATCTCGGAAACGACGCCCGCGCCGACGCGCCACAGCTGGAAGGTGGCGTTCGGTAACGCCTCCCCGTTGCCGGTCTTGTAGATCTTCAGCTCGCCGGACTCGGCCGTCTTGTTGACGAACTTCGGTTTATTGGGATCGTCTCCCGTTGCGGGAAGCTGGACGTCCTGGCCCTGCGAGCCGAAAACTTTCGATTTGACGTCCAATGCGCCCGATCCGTTGTCGGTGACCGTGACGTCCACGCGCTTGGGCGTGGTGTCGAACTGCATGCTGGCCACTTCCTTCGTGGTCGCATAGCGCGTGTTTTCGCCTGTGCCTGCGTTTGCGCTCGCGTCGCCTTCGCCGGTCGTCGTGCCACCCGTATCGGAGCCCTCGCTGCCACCCGTCGCCCCGCCCGAGCCGGCGCCCGTGTTATCGCCTGTGGCAGTGCCGCTTTGGCCGGAAGCACCGCCTTCGCGCACGAGGTAGACGCCGGTCGTCTCGACCAGCCAGTACGTGAAGGTCTTGGAGATGGCGCCCGTGGCGGGATC
Source organism: Eggerthellaceae bacterium (assembly GCA_003452695.1). Taxonomy (GTDB): domain Bacteria; phylum Actinomycetota; class Coriobacteriia; order Coriobacteriales; family Eggerthellaceae; genus UBA9715. Next base: position 14,045 of record DMNP01000109.1, on the reverse strand, counting down.
GACCGTGCCGCCGGCCAGGTCGTCGACTGTGAACTGCAGGGCGTCGAAGTTGATGGCGCCCGTGGCGTCGTTGGTCACGCCGCTTTGCACCGGGTTTCCGGGCTTGCCATCGGCGTCGTCGTACAGCGAGAAGTAGAAGATCTCGTTTCTCGGCTCGCGCTCAACCGTCGGGTCGTCTTGGGACACGAGCGCCTTCTTCGCCGAAACGGGAATCTCGCCTTCGGCCTCGTAGGTGTTGGTGAAGCTGGTCTGCGTGGTTTCGTTCACGTGAATGGTGGCATCATCGGCGTTCGAGCTGGCCGTAAGGTCGTAACCTGGTTTCTCGGTTTCCACCACCGTGTAGCTGGCGCCGTCGGGCAGGCCTTCGAGATGCAGCGTCTCGCCGCCCTTCAGCGTGACCGTGGCCACGCCCGAAGCGTCGAAGCTGACCGATTCACCCGCTACGTCCTTGCGGATGGAGGTCGCGCCATTGTAGGACACCATGAGCGCGTTTATCTCGGCCTGCGTGGCGCCGGTGCCCTTAAGCCAGCCCATGGCCGTAGCGCAGTCGTTGGCGGACGTGAAGTACAGGTGCTTGCTGCCGTCTGCATCCACGACCAGCCAGATGGGAGCCATGCCCGCAAGCGTCATGTCGCCGCTGTTGGCCTCGGCCAGCACGCGCGCCTTGCTGGGATACGTGTTCACCGGCTGCGAGCCCATGCTCATGTAGGCGCGATAGCTCGCACCTGTTTCGGGCAGGTCATTCACCGTAACCGCCCACTGCACCGTGGCATCTGCCAGGCTTACCAGCTGCCCGCCGCCGATCTTGGCCGACGTGGTCGCAGACAGCGTGCCCGTCACGGTTGCGCCTGCGGGCACCGGACCGTATTCGGAAACGAAGTCGCCGTACGCAACGGGGGCTTGCGTCGTATCCACGTTCTGTTCCACCAACGTGTTCTTGAGCGTGGCCTCATAGTTGCCCGAAAGCGGGTTGCCCATGTTGTCCACCAGACGGATGGTGAAGGCGAACTCCGCAGCGGAGGCCGCAGGCGAAGCATCGGCGCCCTCCAGCGTCTTGGTGAGTTCCATATCGCCGGGGTTCAGGCTGTTCACGAAGATGGCGGACCCGATCGGGCTCCCGCTTGCGCCATTGCCCGTCGCGCCGTCAGTGCCGCCGGACACATCGGACGAGCCTTCAGCGGCACCAGCGCTCGCAGTCGACCCCTCGCCGCCGCTTGACCCCGAGGAGGCCTCCTCGTAGAGCATCTGAGTGGCAAGCTTGCCCGTACCGGTATCGGTTACCAGCACGCGGACCGTCTTCACGGATTCGTCGTAGACGATGGTCCCATCGGTGCCCTTCACCTCGCGGATAGTGTAGGTGTACACCCAACCGTTCACCCGCGCGGCGACATCGGCATCGCCCGCGTCGGGAATCGTGTAGGCCGCACCGCCGTCACCGGGGATGATCGCAGCCTGCGCCAGACCAGACTCGACATCCTCCGCCATGCGCGACAGCTTGTAGCGTTGCTCGCCGAAGGCCGCAGGCGCCAGACCCTTGTACGGGTTGCGTATATAGTAGCCGTCTGCATCGGGGTCGTTCGGCGCATCGGGGGCCGGGTTCACGATGAGGTCATCGGTGCTCACCGGGCCATTCGCCACCGTTTCCAGCAGCGTGCCCTTCGCATCGGAAAGCGTGAACGAGAACTGGCCGTCTTCGATGTTCGCGCCGTCGAAGCGCTTGTACGCCATCGGCGCGGCCGAGCCCTCCGCATCGTAGGAGTTCGTGAACCCGACCTTGTCGCTGATGCCCGCTGCAATGCCGCCGGAAACCGACTTGTCATCGCTCACGACATCGCCCTGCGCGCTATCCAGCTTCCAGCCGGTGGGCACGTTGGTTTCCTCCACCTCGTAGGTATAACCCGCAGGCAGGTTGGGAATGGTAAGCGTCTCGCCGGCGCGCAGCAAAACCGTGCCCGTGCCGTCCGTGAGCGTGATTGCGCGGTCGGCAAGCGTCCACTGCGCGTACAGCGCGAGCGCCGAATTGGCCGGCTGCGTATTGGCAAGCACGCGGCCGTTCGCCGCGTACTGCGTGCCCGTGCCGTCCGCCGCCGTGTTCCAGCCGGCGAAGTCATAGCCTGGACGCGAATACCCGCAGCTGGCAAGACTGTACGCCGAAGCGCGGTCCTGCGTTACCGTTTCCATGCTGCCAGCCGTGGCACCGTTGGGCATGTAGGCCACCTTGTAGTAGTCGACCTGCGTTTCGGCGGGAACACCGAGGCTATCGTAGACGCTCTTCCATACCCAGGTGCCGGCACGGCTGGCCGGAGGCAAGCTGAACAGACCCGTCGAATCGTAAGGCCCTTCGCCGTCCTCCAGACGCACCCAGCTGGCGCTCCCGTCAGTCTGGTTAAGCTTTGCATCGGAAGCGTTGGCGACCTTGAACGTATCGCTTAAGACAATGCGCCGAAGGTTGGGGGTCTGATCGCCAGCGCTATTTCCGAACATCATTCTATTGTCGGTCAAACTTGCAGTATTCCATCCGGAGAAGTCGATTTCCTGCAATTTATTGTTATTCCCATTGGCAAACATCTGATACGTTGTCGTGACGTTCCTGACGTCCCAACCCGACATGTTCACCGTCTTTGCGTTCGTATCTCCGAACATGCGGCTAAGGTCCGTTACCTTTGCGGTCTTCGCGCCCCATGCAGACAGGTCCAGATGGAGTTCCCTCGAAGTGTCGTTTCCGGTATATCCGGTGTTTTGGAACATGCGAGCCATACTGGTTACGTTCGAAACGTCCCACGTGGAAAGATCGATGACTTCCAACTTGGACATGCCGCGGAACAGCCCGACCAAACTCGTCCGTTCGCTTACGTCGAAGCCATCGCCGTAGAATTTCGCGAGATTGGTCCAGTTCGCAAACGGTGTCATCTCGGTGCTCAGGGGGCCGCCTGCAAGCTTGATCGTTTCGCCGGGAACAACGCGCACGGCCGTCACCGCAGCATCACCCAGGCCCGAGAAAGCCTGGCCGTTATTCAGCACGCCCGTACCATCGCCGTCGCCCCTCAGCCACAACGTGCCGCTGGCATCTACGACATATTCAAGAGCAGAGCCGTTGGCGGTATACGCCGCCCAACCGGATGTGGGCGGGTCGGGCACGGGGTCGGGGATCGTACCGGAACCAGAGCCGGCGGCTTCCGTCCAGGTAGCGCTCACGACCAAATCGGACGTTACATTGCTGTAGTCGGTATCCCAGTTGGCGAACACATAACCCTGGCGCAGGCCGACAGCCGGTGCGGCAGCGCCCTTGCCGGCCATCACGGTCTGGGTTTTCAGGATGCCCGCATCGCCTTCGGTGTAGCCGTCGCGGAAGGTTACGGTGTGGGTGGTGATGCTGGTGTCGGGATTGGCTGCCGGCTTGCCCTCAACGGGCTCGGCAGAATTGCCCTGCGCGTCCACGACGTTATACGGCAGGCTGGTGCCCGTGGGCAGCGGAATGCCGCGCTCGTTGAAGATGCGCAGCGTGAACGTGAAGGCCTGGTTGCCAGTGGCATCGGGGCTACCTGCCGTCACGTTCTTGGTAAGCCTCAGCGAACCCAAATTGCTCTCGTTAGCAAAGCTGAACGCGCGGGCGCCAGCTTCGCCCTTCGCATAAGCCACCGTGGAGGACAGCACTCCGCCGCCCTGGTCCGTAACCGTAACCGTAACCGTCCAGACAGAGTTATCGTAGGAAATGCCGGGGTCAGAACCTGCCACCTCCAGCACCTGGTACGTATACACGCCCGCGCGGTCGTATTCGATTGTGGGGAACTGCACCGCGCCGCCTTCGGCGTTGGTCATGGTGTAGGAGCGCTCAGCGCCCGCGCCCGAAAGGCCTGCGCCCGTGGGCATCGGCATGTCGGCAATCATAAGGCCCGTCGCATCCACGCTGCACGGCACCAGCTTGAACTGGAACGCATCTGCATCCGCGCCTACACCGTCCATGGTCTTGGTGCCCTGGATGCGCGCCTCCGTGCGCCCGACCACGTATTCGTTGGTGAATTTCGCCTGGGCGGTTTCCAGCGTCTTTATCTTGCCCGTTTCGTCTACGCTTTGCACCAGCACCCACCCGGCGGGCGTTTCCTCCCACACCTGGTAGGCGGCGCCAGCGGGAATATCGGGAATCGTCGCCTTCTGGCCGCCCTTCAGTTCGAACTCGAACTCGCCGTTTGCAAGCATGGCCGTGCGGTCCATATCCGCCCATATGGCCCGCATCTTCAGCGTGACGGAGGCGCTCGAAAGCGCACCAGCGGGAATGACCGTGCCCGGATAGATGTAGTAGGCGTTTTTGTGGGAACCGGTCTGAATAGGCACGCCGGCTGCGCCCAGCTCTTGAATCATTGTGGTGTAGGAAGAATCCGTAGTATTAGGATCTTTATAGTTATAAATCTCCCATTTGTCGAAGTATTTCCGCTGAGCATGCCCCTGCTCGATGAACGTAGTCGGAGGGTTCTCTATCGAATAGGGAGCAGTCGTCTCGGCTGAAAGCTCGGTAACGAGCTCCTGCTCGCTCGTTCCAGGGTTCGATTCGTATCGAGCGAACAGCAGATACGCACGCTCCCAGGTGCCCGGTGGAAGCGTAGTGTAGTCCACCACCAATTCCTTCGAACTTTTTAGGCCTACTGCGGGGTTCTGGGCACTTTTCCAGTACCAGCCACTGTGGCCGAAAAAGCCAAATTTCGCCCAAAGAGAGCTGGCGTGACTGCTGGGCGCGCTTGCTGTAGTACCCTTCGGCGCGAAATAATTGCCCACCGTTATCTTGCGAAGATTCTTATTCTTAGGAGTTATGGAGCCAGCTTCAGCACCGAACATGTCCTGCAACGAGTCTATCTGCGTTGTATTCAATTGGGAAATATCGAGCTCTTCCAAATTCGTGCACTTGGTGAACATGTACGAACACGAAGTAAGCGCTGGCGTGTTGAAATTAGCCAGGTTCAACGACGTGAGGCCGGAGCAGCCGTTGAACATGTTGCTCATGCTCGTTACCTTCAAAGTATTGAAGTTCGACACATCAAGCAACGTGAGGCCGGAGCAGCCGGAGAACATGGAGTTCATTTTCGTCACGTTGGCCGTGTTGAAGCTGGATGGGAAGCTGAGCGACGTGAGGCCGGAGCAGCCGGAGAACATGCTTTCCATCGTCGTAACCTTGCCCGTATTGAAGCTGGAGAGATTCAGCGACGTCAACGCTTTGCAGTTACGGAACATTATGGTCATATCCGTTACTTTTGCCGTGTTGAAATTCGACGGGAAGGTGATGCTCGGAAGCTTCTCGCAACCATAGAACATAGAGCGCATAGTCGTAACGTTTGCCGTGTTGAAACTGGAGATATTCAGCGAAGCAAGGTTGGCACACTTGTAAAACATTCCCTGCATCGACGTAGCGTTGGCGGTGTTGAAGTTCGACAGGTTCAACGAAGCAAGGCTGTTGCAGTGAGAGAACATAAACTCCATGTTCTTGGCGCCACTTGTGTTAAGGCCGGAAAAGTCGATGCTCGTGATCTTGTTCAAACCTTGACCATCTGTATTGCTACCGAAGAACTGCCTCAATGAGTTTTCGCCGCACGTGATTTGCCCCGTGAAGCGAACGGAGGTTATGAAGTCTTTGAGCGCTACGGTGCTGCCGTTATAGGTAACGGAGTTTTGATACCACGGACGGAGATTGCTAAGGCTGCCGCTGACGGAAAGGAGTTGGCCAGACACCCCGTTCGTCGGGCTGAAAACCAGCTCGCCGTCGCTGTACACGGTCCACGTTACCCCACCCGATGTGCCAGAGGCCACCACGGTGTTCGTGGCCTGTGGCTGCATGCCGCCCGTGCCTGCAAGCGGAACGACGGTTTCCCGGATAAGCTCTGCTGCTTCGCTAACAATATCGGAAGGGGACCCTTCGAGCTCTTCCCCTTCGGCTGCTTCGCCGGAGGCGTCAGAGGGGGCCGCGGGCAGCGCGAGCGCCGAGAGCGCACCTGGGCTGTTCGCGCCGTTCGCGGTATAGGCGCCGGGATTGCTATCTGTGTTGGAAATCTCGTACGCTATCTCGCCGTCTTTCACGCTGGGCCCGGTGAGGCGCACGCGGAACTTGAAGGTCTGGTTGGGGTCGGGGCTGTGCTGGCTGGCCCACTGCGTGGACTTGGTAACTTCCAATTTGCCGGGCTTCAGCTTGTTCGCGAAGATGGGAAGCTCATCGGTGTAGACGCTGGTGTCCTGGGAGCCCTCTTCGGCCGCCTTCTCGTACACCTCGAAGCCGGTTTCCCCTTCTCCTTCCCTGGCGCGCACGTTGATGAACTTCTGCACCATCTTCAGCGTGCCGGTGTTCTGGTCGGAAAGCTGCACCTCGTAGCCGCGCAGCGTGGTTTTGTCATATTCGATTTGCGGGTCGTAGTCCGCATCGGGGGCTACGTAATCGGGATCGGACGGGTCGTTGCCGCTTCCCGCCGAGGGCACGTGCTCGCGCACCACGTAGCGGTACGTCCACGCGCCGTTGACCAGCTCGGCGCTGTTCAGCGTGTTCTCTTCGGCGAAAAGCTGTTCCAGCGTAAAGCCTATCGTGCCGAACTGCGCCTGGCCTTCCGCGTTCGACTGGGCCACCAGCGGTTTCACGGTAACGGCATCCTGGGCGGTCCCGCCTGTGGGCGTGAAGGTGTAGGTTCCGTCCTGGTTATCGACAAGGTCGCCCTCGCTCACGTTAACGATGCGCAGCTTCTGCACGTCGTCGGTCGTGTCGTCGGGCGTGCCGGCGTCGTCGGTGTATTCCCGCACGTACACGGGCGTGCCGTCCATGTTCAGCATCTCGAAGGTGAATTTGTCGGTTTCGGCAAGCTCGCGCCCTTCCAGCACCTTCCAAGCGCGCGGGCTCCACTCGCCCTTGGCCTCGTAGATGTTGCTGAACGCATGACCCTGCGCATACGGGCTAGTCGCAGGGTCGAATGTGGTCCATTCGTCGTTTGCGTCCTTGAAGTAGTACGTGGGCGTGGCGGCCATCGTGCCATTGCCGTTGTCTTTGACGGCCACTTCCACCCGGAATACCGAGTGGTCGTACGTGTAGCCGCCCTTGCCGCGGTCGCGCTCGCGGATTTCGTAGGTGTACGTCCAGGTTTCGGAAGCCGCATCATAAACGCAGCGCCCTTCCGCCGCGTCTTTCGCAACGCCCTTGTAAGGATTGTTGCTGTACTGCAGCACGCCCAGCGGAACCTCGGCGTAGGTTTCCGTATCCGTGGGGTTGGCGTCTTCCGCGGCAGATGCCTGCGTCGTGCGCAAGGTGACCTCCGCGCCGTCGTTATACAGTTGCACCAGGTCGAACTGGAATTCGTAGGGGTTCATGGTGCGTCTGCCCTGCAGCACCTTGTGCGCTTCGAGCGAGGTGCTGCCCTGGGTGCTGTACATGTTGGTGAACACGGCTGAGTTTTTCTTCTCGGACGAGAAGGGGACGGGCTCGGTATTGGCCGTTACCGTAGTAGTTCGGCTGATGCCGCCCTTGCTGGTATAGCCTGCCGCCTCGGTTTCGGTTAGCGTAACGCGCATATCGCCCGGCAGGTTCAGGAAGCGCACGTACTGGTTGCCCTTCAGTTTTATGCTGGCACCGCTTACGATGGCCGTGTTGTTGGCGAACGCGCCCTGCGACACCACGGTCTCTGCACCCGTTTCGGTATTGCGCTCGTATATCACGTATTCGTACGGGTCGATGGACGGCTCGTAGCCGGTGATATAGCCGCGATACCCTGTGCGCAACGCACGTTCGAACAGCACCTCGAAGTTGAATTCCACGTTGCGCGACGCCTGCGAGATGGCGTTGTCGAGCGTCTTGGTGAACACCACATCGCCATAGGGCGCGTACACGTTCAGCAGGTACAGGCCGTTGGTGGGATCTTTGTAGCGCGCAACCGAAGGGTCGGTTCTCAGCCTGCGCGCCACTTCGGCCGACGAGAGATTCTTTATCCAATCCAAGTCAGCTGGGTTGGTATAGTACAGCGGCGTGTAGGACGGGTCGGATATGACCTCTTCCACCGTCCAGGTGAGCAACTCGCCGTTCTCGTACTTGTACAGGTTGTCGAAGCTGTACTTCCAACTGCCGTCTGCTGCAGGGACGATGGTCTCCGTATGGTCGTACACAGGCTTCTTGCCCGCTTCTTTATCCAACTGCTTCTGGCGATACAGCTTCAACCTCACCTGCTTGGGGCGCACGACTTCGGTCGTATGCACGCCCTCGCCATAGATTGCGGCCAGCTCTTCGTCGGAGTCGCCCTGCCAGGACTTCGCACCCGAGATGCTGGTCCTGAACGGCTCGTGGTAGTTCTGCACACCGAAGGAGAACGATCCGTCCGGCAGCACGGACGGCGTGTAGTAATGGCGCGTGTCCCCTTCGTCGAACCCTACCGACTCCTGGTCCTCCTGTATCGTATATACGTATGCGACGCCGTTGCCGTTGGTGGCGGAGATACCCGTGAATGCGCCCGTCCACGGCGGCAGCGTTACGTATTTGCCGGTGGCGGGGTCGTATACGTTTTCGCGCAGCAACTCGCCCGAGGGTTCGCCGTTCACGTCCACCTTGTAGCCGTTCTCGTATATCCATATGGCTTTGCCCGTGTCCACCGGCTCGCTTCCGGGGACGGGTTCGGTGCAGTACAGCTTCATGCGCACCGCCTCGGCGCGCTTGCCATCGCGGTTGTCGTCGTCTTGCCAATCCTTGCTTGCCCAGATTGCGAAATCCCTCAGGCCCACCTTCGTGTAGTCGTTGCGGATGGCGGATGCCTCGGATTGGTTGGGGTCGTCGGCGTCGAATGTGGTGGCCGTCAGGTACACGTTGTTGTAGGCGTGCGCGTTGCGCTCCACGTATTTCGACGCCGTTTGGTTGTATTCATCCGACGTTGCGTTCGGCGCGTGCATATATAGATATGCAACCAGAGTCTTATCCGGCTCCAGAACGAATGCGCTGCCGTCTGGCTTATGCCGTGCATCTATGGCCACCATCGTCACATCGGCAAGGCTTCCCGTGTATTCGCTGGCGCGGACCCACAGGTTTTCAACCGGCCAGCTTTCAGGATCGTTCGGGTTGTGGCTGTTCAAGGTTCCATCGGCTTTGAACAGGCGATATTTCGGCATCACAGCCTGGTCGGATGTGGCGGTATTGCTGTAAGCGGCCAGCGTGGGACCTTCGCCCGGATAGGAATTCTGCACCTCCTGGCCCGTAGGATAAGCCGGATATGTAGCACCTTGGTCGTCCTTCAAGCTGTACGTGCTGTAGTACACCACCGGCTCGCAACCGGCGTCTGTGAACTGCCCCACATCCACGGCGCTTTCCAGCCGACCGTGCCACTGCGGGTTGCCCTTGTTCTCGTCCTCCTGCCCCAAACTGTTTTCGAACATGCCGGGAATGTAGCTTTCCAGCGTGTCGTAGATAACGATGTTGCTCGTCTTCGATGACGGGCCGGACCCCACGCGCAACCGGTAGTTGTACACGCCGTCGGTGTACACGACGCGTTCCGCATCCGCATCAAGACCGGTGGTATACCAGTTCTCGTCATTTACGGTAACCGCTTTGGAAAGCGACGTGGTAGCCGCCGCGGGCGCCCGCACCTCGGTGGTGTCGCCCGCATACACGAACGTGGGCCTATCGTGACTGGGGTTCAGATCCACCAGCGTATTGCGCTCGCGCTGGCCGATAGATGCCGGTTGGGTATCCGTGGCCAACGGCGTGGACACGTTCTGCGTGCCGTTGGGGTCGTCCGCCTCGCCGCGATACCCGGGCACCGTGCCTATGCGATCGGCCGGCTTCGTTCGGGTGGAATCCCCCGCACCCAAGGCTCCGCCGCCGTCTTCCACCGCTTCGAACGCAATCACGTTATGCAACGTTTTGCCGTAGTCCACCAATGCGGTAAGGGGGTAGCGCACATCGAATTCTATGGTGGGCGTGTCCTCGAAATATGAAAGCAGGCTGTCTTCGCTGCGCTTGTATTCCGTGGGTTGGGGGGCGAGGTCTACCTCCACTACCAGCAGCGTGCGGCCCGAACCGTTGTAGTTGGGCACTTGGTACGTGCGCGTTACCGCGTCGCCCGCACGCACGGTTATGGTGCTTGCGTCCACCTTGGCAGCCTGGGGAAGCAAATCGTACCAGATGCCCTTCGTTATATAGGGAATCGTCCCCAGGCGCAGCTCTTCTTCATAGGTGGTTTGCGATGGAATGAAGCTTTGCAGCTTCACCCCTGCGCTGTAATGCACCTTGGCAAAACCGGCCACGATGTCTTCGTAGGTGGCCGAAATGGATTCGCCATCCTTCGTGGGTATGGCCATGACGTCTAGCAGGTAACCGTTCAGGTAGTCCACGCCTTCGGCTTTAAGCGTGTCGCCGCTTGCAGCGTTGCTCGTTATCTCCTCGACGCCGTTTCGCTCGTTGATTATCGTATCAACGCTGCTCGGACTGCCGTTGTTCGCAACGGCTGGCGGCACCTTGTATTTATCCAGCTTGGCTGCATTTTTAACCTGCAACAGGGGGTCGTAGGTGCGGTTGTCGGTATTTGCGCCATACGCCGCTTCGGCAATTTGGTGCGCACGCGAGGTTTCGGCGCACAGGAGCGTAACCGTGGGCAGCACATGATAGTGGTAGTAGGCCTTGTTCGACGTTACGTGCACCCGGAAGTTGGTCATGTTCGCCGGCAGCGCACCGCCCGGGCCGGTTACCACCGTGCCCGTTTCCGTGGCTGCCACGGCCCCGCTTTCGGTGTAATAGGTTATCTGCGCGTTAGCGTTTTCCCCAGTGCTCGTATACTGCAGCTTCGCGTAGTTCTTTATCCAACGGCGCGTGCCGCCTTCGTTCACTTCTATATCCAGCCACATCGGCTCGGCCGAGCCCACCGCCACTTGCGTGCCATCGGACTTTTGATTGAAGATCGCATCGTAGTCCGGCGCTGCGAAATAGTTGAACTGACCGTTCGTGATTACGCCGTTCACCACGCCGACTAGCTGGCCGTCCACGGACATGTTCGCCGCCTTGGCATAGCCCACCATCGGGCGGGGGATATAGAGCTGCTTGAAGGTGTAGTCGCGCAGCGGCTGCAGCGTTTCGCCGTCCATGGTGATGCCGGTGTCTTCAAGCACGGTGGTGTAGTAGTTGTAACCGTAGTTTTCCACCCGACGGACCTTTTGAAGCGCCGACGGATTGGTGCTGTAGTAATCGCTTATGACATTGCCGTTGTACGTCCACGGCATGCCGTATGCTTGTGCCTCCAGCGTATAGGCCACGTCCACGTTCTTGGGCCCGGTCGTGCCTCCAAGAATGCCCGAAAGCGCATTCAAGCCGTCCTCGTACATGCCGTAGACGGCGTTCGGCCGGTAGTCGCCCTTCGTCACGCCCGCAGTGAAACTGCGCCCTTTTATTTCACCCGTGTCTTTCATGCGAGCATGTTGGTAATACGGCGATTCAGCGCCCTCGTCGTTAAACGCCGCCTCGCCATCGTTGCCCGTCTTGTACAGGTAGAAGTGCCCGTTAGGCCAATCGAATTTCGGGCCCGTCCACTTGAACGCATGATAGTCGCTGCTCGTTTTGTACGTCGTTCTGCCGGTGTCGTTTTCCGTTATGTAGAACGTTACGGAGTTTCGCAGGCGGTAGTTCGTATTCGCCGCAAGGTACTGCCGCGACATGTTTTGGCTGTATACCGGATAGGCGGTCGTAACGTAGTAGTAGGAGCTGTCGCCATCGGCTTGCCAGCCGCTGAACATGTCCTTGCCCAGCGTAGAGCTGTTCATGTTATAGGTCGTGGATGCGGAGCCGGTAGCTTTAGTCGTTCCGTTCACCGTGGTCCTCACGACGAAACCCTGCGGCAGGCCGGAGGCGCTGTTAGACGCGTTGGTGACAGACGTGGTGTCGGTTGCGGTTATCGTGAATTCCTGGTTGCCCTTGTGGTTCACCTTTATGTTCCACTCCACCACCACGAAGTAGTCTGTTGCTGAATAACCCGCGGGAAGCACCCCGCCCATGTTGATGATGTCTTGGCCGGTCTGTACGCGCGGCAGGGAGTATGAGGACATGAGTTTCGTGGCGCTCACGGCCTCTTGGTACGTGTCTATAAGGGCGTTTATCTTGTTCGAGTTCGCGCCCAGCTCGTTTTCCAACACGGTGGTAACCTGAATGGTGGCCTCGAAGGGCTCTGTTAGCTGGCGGTCCACGATGCGATGCGGTGTTACCTGGCTTATGCCCACCTGGATGAAGCCCTTGGTTGCAGCGCTGAGCGTGCGCGTGTTCACCAGTTCGTAGTACTCGTTGCCGCTGCTGTCCTTTTTCAGCGTCCAATTGAACTCGCCAGTGGTACTAGGAGCTTGGGGAAATGGCAGAACGACTACATCTTCGTAGTTATTCTGGTCATAGCGGCTGTGGAAATAGTGCGCGGGGATGCAGATGCGAACGGCGCCGGGGGCGTAGTCGGCCTCGCCCGACAGACCATAGTCTATCTGGGCGATGAGGTATTGGTCGGTGTCTTCGAGGGGCTTAAGCTCCAGTGTTTCGGGCTTGCTGTCGTCGTCGGTGACCCACTTCACCTTTATGTATTCGATGTTGTTGCTGTTGTCGGAGCGCGGAAGGGTACTCGCCGTCGTCGTGTCCAGCGACTGCAGCTGCAGCCCCGCCAGCTGCGATGTGGCGGACAGCCCCTTTGCAGCTCCGGCAAGCACGGTAGCCGTGGCTGCACGGGCGGCGTCTAGCGCGGCAGATGCACCCTGGGCGGCCACTTCTTCAGCAATTTCGGCATTCGTCGCATTTTCCGCATCGTCGGCATCTGCGGCATCCAAATCGGTTGCTGCAGGCCGCGCCTTTGTGGCGGCGATTGCGGTCTCTGCAGATTTCAGGGTTTCATCGAAGAGGCTGTCGGCAATTTCGTTGATTTGCTCGTCGTCGGCATCCAGTTCTTTAGCCGCATTCTGCAGCTGCTCGATGGCGATGTCCTTATCGAGCGCGGCCGTGCCCTCCACGTCTACAACGAGCAAATCCTCGCTGCGAGCTATCGATGCCTTGGGCGTATAGTCTGCGTTTGGAAATTCGCTCGCATCGAAATCGTCGGAAAGCACTTCGCCTGCCAGGCTGTCCGCAGCCGAACGCGAATCCATCCACTCGGAGACGGCGCCGATCGCTGCCAGCAAATCAGTCGGAGCTTCATCGCTTTTTGCCGACTCGTCTTGATTAGCCGGGGGGAGCGGCACGGCCGTGAGCGACGAGGCGTCCCCCGTTTCCGCATCGGCGGTTTCCCGATTTGCATTTGGGGCGCCGACGGATTCCGGACCCTCTGCCGCGTATGTCTCCGTACCCGCGGCATTTTCGCCCGAGAGCACGATTCCCACCTGCTCGGCGGTGTCGCGGTCGCCGAGCGTGAAAGCCTGGTTCGACAGCGCGAAAAGCGTGCCTAACAGCACGACGGAGCACGTTGCCGCCATGGCGCGCTGCCACGACCGGCGCAGGCGCCGATTCGTTTTAAGGGCGTCGATGTAGCGTCTCCAGGCGTTCACGCTGTGTGTTTCGCAGTTCTTTGTTTTGCTGATACAGTTGGCTCATATTTTACCGTATCTAACAGTTTTTTGGTTCTAGTTTTGGCGCATGCGCGCACCATATGGCAACAAAACGTTATTTCCCTATATATCCACTGGCATTTTCACGCGAAGCGTACCTTTCACGCAAAGCCGACCCTGAACGAGCGATCGGAGCGCCCTGCCGCCCGTCCTGCATAGACAATGCTCGCACATGTGCTAATATTCAGGGTTTATGGGATTAACTAGGCAAGACATAGTGCAGATGGCGGTGCTCCTGTCGGGGTGCTTGCTCGTCGTGTTGAACTACACGCTGCTCGCGCCGGCGCTGCCCGTCATCATGCGCGAGATGAGCGTTAGCGAAACCGAGGTGCAGTGGCTTACCTCGGTCTACGCGATGGTCGAGGCCATCGTCATTCCGATGAACGCGTTTCTGCTCGGGCGGATTTCGGTACGCAAGCTGTTCGCAGGCTCGTTCGTGCTGTTTGCCGCCGCATCGCTGATGGCGGCTGTCGCGCCGTCGTTTC
>DMNP01000098.1 GCA_003452695.1 Eggerthellaceae bacterium | reverse complement strand
GGGGCGCGCGAGTCTCCACAAAGCCGACAAATATGAAAATCTCGGGCCACTACAGCTGGTGCACGCAAACGGGAAGGCACAATTTGTTGGCTTTTCGAGTAACTCTATTATATGTAGGAATGATGCCCCGCCCGCCACACGCGCTGGCTTGGCCGAAGTGGCAGCGGGCTAGAACAGCATGAACAGCTTCGCCAACACGAACCCGATCAGGCCGCAACAGGGGAAGGTGAGGACCCAGGCGACCACCATGTTCTTGGCGATGGGCCAATTCACGTGCCGGATGTTCTTGGAGGCGCCCACGCCCATTATCGCCGAGGTGGAGCAATGCGACGTGGATACGGGCATGCCCGTAATGCTCGATATAAACAGCGTGAATATAGTGCTTATAGACGCAGCGACGCCTTCGTGCTTTTCCAGCTTCACCATGTCCATCGCAACCGATTTGATGATGCGCTCGCCGCCGAGGAACGTGCCGAGCGAAATCGCAAGCGAGCAGATCATCATCAGCCAGAACGGAAAGCCCGCATCGGAAGCGGAATCCATGCCGAACGCCAGGGAAATGCCCAGTATGGCGATGGACATGAACTTCTGGCCGTCCTGAGCTCCGTGCAGAAACGACAGCAGAGCTGCGCATACGTCCTGGGTGGCCACGAACACCTTGCCCAACGTGCGGCGGGGCATACTCGAGAACACGCGCTCGACCAAACGCACGAACAGCCAACCGAAGATGAAGCCGGCGAACAGCGAGAACAGCATGCCGTAGATCACCTTCATCCATTCGCCGATCACAACGCCGGCGAACCCGTTCATGGCTATGGCACCACCCGTTATGCCCGCAATGAGGGAATGGGACTTCGATGCTGGAATGCCGCGCCACCAACAGAATACGCCCCAGACAATGGCGCCGATCATTGCAGCCATAAGGGCAAGGAGCGCTTTGTGCGTATCTCCCGAGAAATCGACCATGTTGAACATGGTATGGGCGACCGCAGTT
Organism: Eggerthellaceae bacterium; assembly: GCA_003452695.1. GTDB lineage: Bacteria > Actinomycetota > Coriobacteriia > Coriobacteriales > Eggerthellaceae > UBA9715. The sequence continues at coordinate 5,366 of DMNP01000098.1, read as the reverse complement.
GAAATGTAGGTCATGCCCACCAGGCCCACGAAATTGAACACCGCCGCCAACACGAGCGCCTGCATGGGGGTCAGACAACGGGTGGACACGGCCGTGGCTATCGCGTTCGGCGCGTCCGTTGCACCCGATATGATGGTAACGAGCAGAACGAGAACGAGGATTATCGCCAGAGCCGGAAAGGTCGTCATCTGGCCGAGAATCGCGAAGAAACCGAGGTCCATCAATCTCCTATGTCCGCACCGTTTTTCCCGACGCTCCGCGTCGGCCACTAAAACGCGTGGGCTCTTAGTATAGCGTAGGCGCAGCTCGGCTGACTACGATATTTGCGCGGAAACGAACGAGAGCAGGGGCGACTTTTCGTTGGGGAGCCTGCCGTCGATCACCTCGTCCAGGCAAGCACGCAACATTGCCCCTACGGCAGGGCCTTGGGCAACGCCAAGCGCCATAACGTCGTTTCCCGTTATGGCAAGCTGTTTCACCGTAAAAGCGCTTTGCGAGGAAAGCACTTCGTCCAGCACGCGCGAAACGTCTTCGACAAGGGCCAAGCGCGCGGCGCCGAGCTCTGAATGGGCCCTGCAATCTGCACGCTTTAGCTCGATGAGCGCCCGGAACAAGTCGACATCGCCATCGATATGCGCAAGCGCACGTCTGACCGAAGCGGCATTCGCGGCAATTTGCCGATCGTGAGCGCCAACGAGGTAGAGCACCTTGGCGGAAAACGCCGGCGAGAACAACAGCCGCGCCATGGCATCGCGTGCAAGCACCACGCTTATCTTGGGATGCCCAAAGAAATGCCCCCGGTCGCCGTCCATGAAGAAAGCCGCCGGTTTGCCGATGTCGTGGAACAGCGCCGCCCATCGAGCGAGCCGCGTTGCCGGGGAATACTGAACGACCCAGGCAGTGTGTTCCCATACATCATATATATGATAGGGCGTATGCTGCTCGAAGCCCCGGCAGGCAGCTATCTCCGGCAGCACCGCTACCAGCACATCGACGGTAAGCATCAGGGCATCGTGCACATATGCGCCGAGCAATAGCTCGTCCAGCTCGTGCGTGATGCGCTCTGCCGACACGCGCAGCAATCCCATCTTGCACGACTTCATGGCTTGAAGCGTATCGGGGGCAAGGGAAAACCCCAACTGGGATGCGAAGCGGCAGGCGCGCAGGATGCGCAGGGAATCCTCGCGAAAGCGCTCGACCGGATCGCCGATGGCACGGATAACGCCACGTTTCAGGTCGTCGACCCCACCCCAGCAATCGAGCATGCCACGCTCGGGATGATACGCCAACGCGTTCATCGTGAAGTCGCGGCGCGCAAGGTCGTCGCGTATGGAGCGCACGAACACCACCTGGTCGGGATGGCGCCCATCCGAATAGACGCCGTCGGCACGATACGTCGTGACCTCGATGGCATGGCCGTCCAGCGATGCCGTGACCGTGCCATGCTGCGTGCCGGTGCGATGCACGGCAAAACCGCTGGCGCCGAGCACGCGCTCGGTTTCGCGCCAATCGGCGCTCGTGGCTATGTCATAGTCGTGCACCGGGCGTCCGAGCAGCGCATCGCGTACGCAACCGCCCACGCACCATGCCTCGTAGCCCGCATCTTCCAACGATTGCAGGGCGGACGCAGCGTAGCTCGGCAGCTGAATATTCAATGTGGGCTGCGTCATGCTCCGACCTCCTTGCCGCCCTATTGTAAATCATCGCGCGGCACGTGCGTTCCCGTGCTATTCGCCGGCAGCTTCGGCGGCGCGATTGGCCTGTTTGGCCAGCATGGACGAAAGCAGGTACTCGCCGGAAGTCTCGGCACCGTGGCCCACGTTGAAGATGAAGCCCTCGCGCACGGACGCAATGCGGTTTCGCCAGGTTTCACTGTTTGCAAGCATGTTGCGCACCTCGTCGCCTATTTCGGCAGCGCGCTCGGGGGCAAAGGGGGTTCCCACCTGCGAACGCAAGCTGATATCGGTCGGCGTAATGCCCAACTGCTGCCAATCGGGGTTGCCCACCTTCATGGGCGTGTCCACGAATATGCACGGCTTCAGGGTGGAGAATGCGAATTCGCAGGCAACCGACGACCAATCGGTTATAAGGACATCGGAAGTCCAGATGGTCTCGTTCGACGAGAAATCGCGCTCGAAGTGCAGCTGGCTTTCGGGAACGTCCGCATAGCGCGCCTGCAGGGCCTCCCATCGGGCCCGATAGCGCTTCGTGTATTCGGGATGCGGGCGCACGATTACGCGCCACCCCTTTCCGAGCAGGCCTTTCATCAGGTCGTCGAAGCACGAATCCAGCACGTTGCCCTCTTGCCACGACGGGCCTATCAGCACGGTAGGTTGGTCGGACGGGGCCGCCTGCATGGCTTCGTAGGCGGCTATTTCCTCGTCGATAAGGTCGTAACCCGCCTCCACGAGCTTTTTGGCCGGCAGGTGATACAGCTCTTCGGCACGGCGAATCTCTTCGACCTGATGCGGCCCGATGCACAGCAGCGTGTCGTAATGGTCGTAGGCCGTTCGCGTCGGCGTGAGATGGCACGACATCATGTGATGGAACATGAACACGTATTCTATGTCCTTGCGCACGTACGAGCGCTTTATATAGAAGGTTTCCAGGTCTTCGAGCGTCGTGACCACGATATCGGCGTCCATTTTCATCATCAGCGTTATCGCACGTTGCTGGCCGATGTAGTAGGGGCAGATGCGCGGCTGCGATTCGGCAATGCCGAACACCTGGTCGTCGGGATCGTTGGTAACGTAGTGAACGATGCAGTCCGAATGCTGCAGCAGATATTCTATGGCCCCCTTGAAGTACTTGTAGAAGCCGCTGCCCTCCGAATAGAACACGATGTGCTTGCCCGCAACGTTGAAGAAGCGCTTGTAGTCCGCTTTTTCTCGCTTGGCCAGGGGATCGCGCTGATACCACGCGCGTTTGCGGTCGCTTTCCAGCGATTCCAGTTCGGCCAGCTCTTCGCGGCTCTTGGCCAAGTCGTCGTAGTCGATGTACTTCTTCGGGCGCAGGATGACGTTCATCAGCGCCTGGATGGCAATGGCCGAGAGGTTCGAGCAGATCCAATAGAAGGCCATGCCCGCGGCGACGAACACGCCGAGGATAAGCGACAAGCCGATGGACAGGCCGTTGGTCATGTTCTTCTCGGCCCGCGATTGCTCGCGCTGCAACGGGTTTATGCGATTCTGCGCGAAGCCCATGGCCACGGCTGAAAGCCCCGCCAGCACGGGCATTATCCACGAAACGCCGCCGTCTTCGATGGGAACGAGCCCCAGGAACTCGGTGCCCGGAGTGCCCGAATCGGTTATGGAATGAATGACGTCCACCAAGCCGAACAGGATGATGATCTGGATGGCCAGCGGGATGAGCGAAAGCAGCGGATGGTATCCCGCTTCCTTGTTCAGCTCGTTCTGCTTTTCACCGATGGTTTCGCGGTCGCCGAAGTACTTCACCTTCAGGCGATTGATGGCGGGCATTATCTGCACCATCTTTATGGAATTCCACTGCACCCATATGGACATGGGGATAAGGATTACCTTGGTGATGATGGTGAACAGCAAGATGGACACCCACCAGTTGCCGGTAAGGTCGTAGCAAGGCCGGACGATGAGCTGGAGCACATCTGCTATTGCCGAAAACATTTCACCACCTTGCCATGTCGCCTCGAAGTTGCATCAGGGTATTATAGCCAGATTGCCGCGCAACGGGCGGCTGGCCATAATTAACCTGCATATCCTTAAAGATTGCAACTGGGCCGCTTCGGTTGCTTCGGCTTGCATGCCTCTCTTCCCCGCCCGTTCATTCTAGAGAAGGCTTTGCGGGTCCACGTCGACAGCGACGCTTACGGCGCGGTCGGGCTTGCGGGCGCGGAACAGCGACACGAGCACGTGAGCTATGTCGGCTTCGAGCGGAGCTTTCACCAGGATGTGCCAGCGGTACGCGTTGCGCAGCTTGCCGATGACGCAGGGAGCCGCGGACAACACGCGCCAATCGTCGCCCCCATAATCGAATGCATGGCGCACGAGGTCCTCGCGCAGCGATTCGGCGTGCTTGCGCACCAATTCCTCGTCTTCTCCCCATACGAGCACGTTTGCCAGGTGAACATAGGGCGGATAGCCCAGGGCCTTGCGCTTGGGCAGCTCGTCTCGCAGGAAATGCGCCCGGTTGTAATGGGCGGCTGCCACGATGGCGGGCGCCGACGCCTCGTAGGTCTGCACGAGCACCCGCCCTTCCAGATTCGCCCGGCCCGCACGGCCGGCAACCTGTTCTATCAGGTCGAAAGTGCGCTCGGTTGCGCGATAGTCGGGCAAGTGCAGCTGCGTGTCGGCGTTGATGACGCCGACCAGCGTGACGTCGTCGAAATCCAGTCCCTTCGCTATCATCTGGGTGCCGAGCAGCACCGCGGCATCTGCTGCCGCGAATTGGTCGAGCAAGCGCTGGTGAGCGCCCTTGCGTCCGGTCGTATCGGCATCCATGCGAATGACGGGCACGCGAACTCCACCGAGGCTGGCAAACGATGCGATCAGCGCGTTCAGGTCGTCTTCGACCCGCTGGGTGCCAGCGCCGAACTTGCGCAGGTAGGGGCTCCCGCATTCGGGGCAAGTGGGCGGTGCGCCTATGCGATAGCTGCAATGGTGGCACACGAGCATGTTGCCCCGCTCGTGATACGTGAGCGATGTGGAACACGACGGGCACGTGGGCACGAAGCCGCATTCGCGGCAGAGCACGAACTTCGCGAAACCGCGCTGGTTCAGCAGGAGCACCACCTTGTGTCCAGCCGCCAACTCGGCCTCGAGCGCTTGTTCGAGCTGGGACGAGAACATCGAGCGCGATCCGCTGGAGAACTCGCGTGCCATGTCGACGATGGTGATTTCGGGCATGGGGCGACCGTTGGCGCGCTCTGGCAGGCGTACCTGGTGCCAGAGCGGGTCCTTGGCGGCAAGGTACAGGCTTTCGATGGAAGGCGTGGCCGAGCCCAGCACCACAGCGGCGCCGCTTCGCCGCGCCATCCAAATGGCCACGTCGCGCGCGTGATAGCGCGGGGCGCTGTCTTGCTTGTAGGAGCCTTCGTGCTCTTCGTCGATAACGATCAGTCCCAAGTTGCGCAGCGGGGTGAACAGCGCGCTGCGGGCGCCCACGACCACGCGCGCAGCTCCCGAGCGCACGAAATCCCATTGGTCGTAGCGTTCGCCATCGCTCATGCGCGAATGCATGACGGCCACCGCGTCGCCGAACCGGCCGCGAAAGCGCGCGACTGTTTGGGGGGTAAGCGAGATCTCGGGAACGAGCACGCAGGCGGTGCGGCCTTCCGACAACGCCGATTCGATGGCGCGTAGATAGACCTCCGTCTTGCCGCTGCCGGT
>DMNP01000162.1 GCA_003452695.1 Eggerthellaceae bacterium | reverse complement strand
CGGTGGTGTGGCGGATGCGGTTACGCCGGCTTTGGCGGTCCAGCTCCTGCTTGAAGGACTCAGTGGATATGGCGGGCGGTGTGCCGGCGGGCGCAGCGGCGCCGGACGCGGAGGTTGCGTCCGTCGTGCCTGCTGCTGCAGGCTTCAGCTTGTTGCCCAGCCATGCCATGTGCTATTCATCCTTTTCGTTGGCCTGGTTGGCAGCGTCGTCGGCGGTTGCTGCGGCAACAGCGTCGGCGACATTATCGGCATCCGCAGCTTCGGCGGCCTCGGCAGCTTCCGAGGCATCGTCGCCCTTGCTGTCAGCCGCAACATCTCCGGCACCCGCATGCTCCAAGGCACCTTCGCGTGCATCCTCGCTCGCATCGCCCCCGTCGTTCGCAGCGCTATCGGCCAGCTCGGGCTCCGAAGCCTCCACCGGCGGCAATCCAGCTTGCTCGCGCGCTTCTGCCAGCACGCGTTCCGCTTCGCGATAGGCTTCGTCTATGCGGCGCTTCATGTTCTCCGCATATTGGCTTACGGCATCTTCCGCCGCCTGGAAAAACCCGTTCACGCGCAGGGCCGCTTCGGCGATGGACCCCGACTCGGCAATGGCCAAGTCGCGCGCAGCCAGCTGTTCGCGCAGCGAGGCAACCTCGTTGGCCAGCGATTCGTTTTCCTCGCTCAGCCGAACCAGGACCTCCAACAGCTCGGTGCGGTTCAATCTTCTCAGGTCGTTGTCCACGTATTCGCCTCTCGCCTGCGCGTTTCTTGTACGTATTCGGGGGGCTGTTCCAGACGACCGACCGCTTGCCCTGCTCGGTTCGATCCCTTGTGCTTGCAATTCCTATGGTATCTCTGGGCTATTTGGCGACAAAACTCCACCAAGTATGAGCCTAGAGGATAATCCAGGTTGCATTATACAGACAATTACGGTCAAAATCTGCTGTTCAGGGAACTTATTCTCTCACCGAAGAAAAGCATGTCACGCTTCGGGAACGCTGCGCCAACCGTTCCCTCAGCGTTCCATCGTCCGCAAACGCAGACCGATGGATAATCGGCGCCCTTGCCCCGCCCTTACTTCAGCGACAGTTTGTACAGGCGCTTGTCCAGATACATTAGCTCGTCGGCGCGGTGCAGCACCTGTTCCACCGATTCGTCGGAAGTGGGGTCGAATTCGGCAACGCCCATGGCCAGGTCCACGCGTTCCCAAGGCGCGGTCGCGGCGGCGTTCGCCTTGTCCGCCTGTTCGCGGAACGTTTCCACCAGCTCTTCGCGGCGCAGGTAGTCGCCGTGTTCCAACAGCACGGCGAATTCGTCGCCGCCCAGGCGGTACACGGGGCTGTGCGCGAAGGTGTCGCAGATGGTCTGGCAGGCGCGGCGCAGGTACAGGTCGCCCCGGTCGTGACCGTGCTCGTCGTTTATAACCTTCAATCGATTGCAGTCGAACATGGCAATTGCGAACATTGGCATGTCCTCGGGCCAACCGCGGGCAATGCCCTCGTTCAGGTGCAGCGCGTCGGCGTCGAAGGCGCTCTTGTTCTTCACGCCGGTCAGCGCGTCGGTGGAAGCGCGGCTGTTCAGGTCGCCGATGTAGAGTTTCAGGTGGTCGCGCATGCGGCGGAAGGCATCGGTGAGCACGCCCACTTCGTCTTTGCCCTCGTAGTCCAGTTCCACGTCGTAGTCGCCGTCGGCCAGGCGCTGCGATGCCGCGGTCAGACGCTGCAGCGGCCGCGTGACCACACGCATGAACAACGGCGTGAAGATGGTGAAGAACGCCAGCAAGATGACCGCCACGAACACGATGATCTGCGTTAGATGGCGTTGCGATTCGGTAATTTCTCTGACAGGCGCCACCGCCACCAGCTTCATGCCGTTCGCCAACGTGGAAAACGCCAGCTGACGCTCTTCGCCGTGCGCGTTGTAGCGCAAGAGCTTGCCCGCGCTGCTGGGCTGCTGGAACATGTCCATGCTTAGCATGTCGCTGGCTTCCTCGGGATAGCTGCCCGTTTCGTAATCGGGATGGTGCAGTATGCGCCCCTCGCCATCCAGCAGGCAGACGAAGCCGGTGTCGTATATCTGAATGTCTTTTATCTGGTCGATCATGGTGTCCAGCAGGATGTCCATGCCCAACACGCCCAGCAGCACGCCATCTTGGTAGATGGGCGTAACGTAGGACACCGTCCAGGCCTCGTTCAGGAAATGCGCCAGATACGGCCCCAGCCAGCAGGCCTTGCCCCGTTCGATGGGCGTGAAGTACCAGGTGTAATGCTCGATATCGTTGGGGTCGAGCGTCTTCGCGTCCAGCGGTTCCTGCTTCTCGAAGTCCTTGGTGCCCACCTTCGAATAGAAGAAGCCGAATTCGGGCGGGGCCACTTCGGGATTCATGCAATAGTAATAGGTGACGACGCCGCTCGTGTGGTTGGCCACGCTACTGTAGGCCTCGCGTATTGTTTCGCCATGGCGGGCCAGGTATGCGCGGCACTGCTCGGCCTGTTCGGGAGTGCAATTGCCGAGCAGGGTGTCCTTGTTCACCACGCTGGAGTTGTTGTCCAGCATATCGCCCGCGATATGCGCCACCATGCTTACCGACTGCTCCAGGCTGATGAGGTGCGCGTCCAGCGACTTCTTCTCGTCGTCGGCGATAAGGTTCATCTCGTGGGCGGAATTCTGGTCGCTTTCGGCGCTGACGGTGTACACGCCCAGCACGCCCAGGGTTACGATGCTTATAAGAATCGCAATGATCGTGATAGCCGTTATCTTCACTCGTATCGAGTGCACGTTACCCCTCTGTTTGGCAGACCCGAATTGCCACCTTCCACTTTAGCCGATTGGAGGGGGTTTGGTACAGTAACAGCAGGTGTTTTTCGTTTTGAGACAAATGGGCGGGAACTGCCCTTGGCCCGGCCAGCGACGAGGGCGGATGAACGGGGGGCGTAAACGGGGGGGCGTGCCTTCTGTTCGTCTGCGATTTCGGCGAGCGAGCGCGGAATGATGCAGCACCGCAGAGGTGCTGTATCATTCTCGGTGAGCAAATTCACCGGCAAGGAAAGGGACGCCATGGCTGCACGAACTGCATTTGCGCTGCTTATCGATTCGGACAACATAAGCGCGCGTTACATTCCCGGCATTATGAACGAGCTTTCCAGCCGGCATGGGCAAGTTACCTACCGGCGCATCTACGGCGACTGGACCAGCCCGCAAATGGCCAAGTGGAAAGACGTGCTGGCCGAATACTCGCTTACGCCCATGCAGCAGTTCCCCAACACCACGGGCAAGAACGCAACCGATTCGTTCCTGATAATCGATGCCATGGACATCCTGCACGAAGGCCAGGTCGGGGGCTTTTGCATCGTTTCCAGCGACAGCGACTTCACGCGGCTGGCCAGCCGCCTGCGCGATGCGGGGATGGTGGTCGTCGGCATGGGCGAGGAGAAGACCCCGCGCGCGTTTCGCAGCGCGTGCACGGTCTTCACGAACCTGGAGCTGCTGATGGGCGCCGAAGCCCCGCAAGATGCCGCCGACGACAAGCACGCGGGCAAGGTGACCAAGGCCCGTGTGGCCAGCGCGGTCGTGGACATCGTGAACGAAAGCGCCGGGTCCGATTTGCTGGTGCCGCTTTCGGACGTGGGCAACCGGCTGGTGCGCATCTATCCCGACTTCGATGTGCGCTCGTTCGGCTATGCGCAGCTGTCGAAGTTCCTGGAAAGCTTCGAGAGCCTGAATCTGGTACGCCACGACAACGTGGTGTACGTGGGGCTGAGCGATTCGCCCGAGCAGCGCGAACAGATTGCCGCGTTCGTGCAGGACCAGGTGGCAGCCGAGGACGCCGACGGCACCGAAGGCGTGCTGTTGGCGCGTCTTGGTGCAGAGCTGCACAAACGCTTCCCCTCGTTCGACGTGCGCGATTATGGTTATTCCAAGCTGTCGGCCTTCATCCGCGGCATCGACGGCGTGAAGGTGTCGCCCGACGGCATGCGCGTTACGCGGGACTAGCGCTGCTTTGCGCCGAGAGAAACGTCTCCTTTGCACGCATCACCGCATTTGGTGAACGGGGAGCGCGTTCCTGTTCACCAAATGTGAAGATATTAAGGTTCCTTACTTTATTTGCCATCGGGCTTGAATTTGATAAGGTTCCTGTTTATTATTTGGTCCATTAGGAAGGAACCTTACTAGTGAAAGGAGCCAGACATGGCTAAGAGCAACGAGGAACTGCTGCATGCGTTCGTGCGGACGGGAAAGATCATGCAACACATCGATGGCAAGGGGCCGCGGTGCCACCACGCCCACGGGCATGGGCATGGGCATGGGCATGGGCATGGGCATGAAGGCGAGGGGGTAGAGCGCGGCCACGAGCCCGAAGCGTGCGAAGGGCATGGTCATAAGCATCGCCATGGCGGCAAGCATGGCGGGCACGGGCAGATGCGGGCCCTTTCGCTTATCGGCTTGCAAGAGGGCATTACCCAGAAGGACCTGGCGTACCTGCTGGGCATCCGCCCCCAGTCCGCGGGCGAGATGCTTGCCAAGCTTGAGGAATACGGGCTGGTGGAGCGCCGCAAATCCGAGACGGATGCGCGCGCCATCCAGCTGTACCTAACCGAAGACGGCCGCACGCATGCGCAGGAGATAGACCGCATGCGCGCCGTGGTTGCCGAGGACGTGTTCTCGGTGCTGACCGACGAGGAAAAGGAGCAGCTCGGCTCCATCCTGGAGAAGCTACAAGGCGAGCTGGACAAGCATCGCCCGAAGTCGCACACCCCGCACGAGGATGCGGGCGAGGGCGCTGGCGAATAGCTCCCCGACGCAGATGCGCAAATAGCAACATCGTTGGGGGTCGTGCGCTTCGCGTGAAGAGCACGACCCCCAACAACACAAGCAACTTCTCGGCCGGTCGCGATCACCTCGTCTACGATTCGCGGCCGGCCTTGTTCACAAGCACTTCGATTGCACGTGCGGCGAATTCGGCGGCGCCTTCACCTGCTGTGGCGTTTATATTGCGCGTGAAATCGCCGCCGCTGCCGTACGCGCGGCCGAGCTGCGCGAACACTTCGTCGGAGCATGCATAGAAGTGCTCGCTGATGAACTCCTGAATTGCGCGGGCCTGCGCCTGGGCGGCTTCACAGGCGGGATCGGCGCTTGCGGTTCCCGTGGCGGACGCAGCCTCTGCAGCCGCCATCTGCCCGAACGGCTTGAACAGTTCCATAAGCTGGGCGCCGAGCTCCTTTTCGCGTGCGGGCGAGCGGCCGGCGCTCTTCTGCTCGAAATCGCGCCATTCGGGGGTGTGGCCCCACGAGGCTTTTGCCTGCTGGGCGTATTCGTCCATCTTGCTGGTGTCGAACGCGCTGAATTCCATGGCTTCGCTTCCTTTCAACAGATTTTCCGCGAGCTCGATAAGCCCATCGATGCGCTGGCGCTTCAACCGCAAAAGATCGATTTGCTGGCGCAGCGCCCGATTGCGGTCGAAATCGGGGCTTTCGAGCATCCGGCGGATGTCCTTCAACGAAAACTCCAATTCGCGAAAGAGCAGGATTTGCTGCAAACGCGCCAGGTCGTCCTGGCTGTACAGGCGATACCCCGACTTGCTGCGCGCTGCGGGGTGCAGCAGCCCAATGTTGTCGTAGTGCTGCAACGCCCGTATGCTTACGCCAGTCAGCTGGCTTACCTCGTGCACCGTTTTCATCGGCCCCTCCCTTCGCATGAAGCCACCATAAACCATGACGCAGCGTAAGGGTCAAGCGAAGATGTGTGTCAGGGGGAGGTTTCTCTTGACACAAACAACCCCTCGGCCGGTCGCGGTCAGCTCGCTTACGATTCGCGGTCGGCCGTGTTCACAAGCGCTTCGATTGCACGTGTGTGTCAGGGGGCGTTCCTCTTGACACACGAACCGTTGTCAAAGGAGGCATCTCCCCCAGCATGGCGTGTGTCAAGAGGAACGTCCCCCTGACACACGGCGAAGCGTTGTCTGCTAGGATGGTTTCGTTGAGGCATCGGCGACGGCTATTCGGCAGTCGCATTGCGCATGCGGCGTTTTCGCCAAGCATTGCGGTTGTCGCACGCCAATCGCCGAGCATGCAGTGTGTCAAGAGAAACGTCCCCCTGACACACGTCCGGAGGTATAGGAGGCACGTATGTTTCGCACGATAGCTATCTTCATTGCATCGGCGGCGCTCGCGATGGCGCTCGGCCCGATGGTCGCATTTGCCGATTCGCCCCGGCTCGAAACCGCCGGTCCGGCCTCGGATATGAACGGCATAGCAACCGTCCAGACGCAGGACGCTAAGCCCATGAACCTTCGGCCGACCTATGGAGCATACCTGACGAACGGCAAAGGATCGGCCTATCGGTCGTACAAGTCGTCGAGCTCTCCGTTCAAGAATCAGCCCCTTATCTACAAAGCACGCATAAAGAACGGCAAGCTGTACCTGAGCGGCACCTACAGCAAGAACAGCGCCACAGCTGCCGAGGTGCAGGCCAACAAGCACAAGGTGAAGAACAAGGCCTTCAAGCTAAGCGCCAAGGCGAAGTACTACCGTCACGTGGGCAACAACAGCTTCTACGAAAAGCAAACGCGCGCCCAGATGAAAACGCTGCTGGCCTCCAAATCGGCATCCGCTGGCGGCGATATTAGCTTCACGGTGAAGAAGGGCAAGATAACGCTGCTCATCGCGCAATAGGATTAACGGCTCGGCGGAGTTGCGATTGGCCCGATTGCTTCGACTGCTTCGATTGCTTCTTCGCTTTTGGGCAGAAGGGACACCTTATGAACGTTACCGTTGTCTTGTTCGAGGGTTTCGAAACGCTCGACGTGTTCGGGCCGGTCGAGATGCTGGGCGCTTCCGGGCAATTTCGCATGCGCTTCTTTTCCCGGGATGGCGGCATTGTGAAAAGCTACCAGGGGGTGCCGGTGCAGACCGAGCCGCTTGCCGGCGCCGATGCACCTGAAGTGCTTCTGGTTCCCGGCGGCATGGGCGTGTACGACATGCTGGAAGACGATGCCTTCATCGCGCGCCTGGCCGACCTGGCCGGACGGGCGCGCTACGTGCTCTCGGTGTGCAACGGGGCTTTTCTGTATGCGAAGGCGGGCGTGCTGGACGGCCGGCGCGCCACGACCTATAAGGCACGCATGGACAAGGCGGAGGAACTGTTCCCGCAAGTGAAATGGGAACATACCGCACGATGGACCATCGAGGACAACCTGTATGTATCGTCGGGCGTGTCGGCCGGCACCGACATGGCGTTGGCGTTCATTGCCGATGCATGCGGGCGTGAATGCGCGGAGCGCACGGCGCGGTATGCCGAATACGTTTGGAACCCCAATCCGGGCAACGACCCCTTTGCCTGCGCGTCGCCTACGAAAGTTTCGGCACTGCGCAGCGGCGGGCAGAGCGGGGCGGACCGCGGCGCAATGGATGCGGCACTGGCCTGCGGCATTCCCGCGGTCGGCTGGTGCCCGGCGGGCGGTTGGGCCGAAGACTACCCCGACCCTCCCGGCGTGCTTGCGCTGTACCCCGATTTAATGGAAACGCCCTCGCGCGAGGTAATCCAGCGCACCGAGTGGAACATCCGCGATTCTACCTGCTGCATCGTGTTCTGCACGCCCGTTGCCGGCGTTTCTCCGGGCACCGAAGCGGGCTATGCGTTCAGCGATGCATACAACACGCCCGTGTTCGACTTTGCGCTTGGCGATCCGCAAACGTACGACGAGCAGCTGAAACGCGCCTTCGACTGGCTGAGCGAATTCGACGGCGCCATCGTTTTGGGCATTGGCGGCCCGCGCGAAAGCGAATACCCCGGCATGTACGACATCGCCTTCGACGTGGTGAAGCGCCTGCTCGAAATGCTCGCAGACCAATAATCCACGGCAATGCGGACGCGTATTTCGGGGAATGGGCCTCGGGCAAGGAGAGGCCGTTAGAACAGCACGCACTGCATGAGTGGCATGCTGCAGGCCACAGGCCACATGCCGCATGCCACATGCCACATGCCACACAATAGACAAGCGATACGTGCACCATGATGCGCATCGATAAGATAGCAGGGGGATATTTAGACAGGCTGAGGAGAACAGCTCCTTGTGGGCCCAACACACCCGCAACCCCGTTCTCGTTCCTAGCGAATCGTGGGTTGCGGGTGGATGGGCCCGCCAGATTGGGGTTTTCCGGCCCTCCGCCGCACAAGGGCGGGGTTGCGGGTGGATTTTCAGCTTGCCGGAAGCCTCTCGCCATCGTTTCACCAGGTCGGGATAGAATGCTAACTTGCGATTCCACCCGTAACCCCAACCTTGTTGGTTGCGAGGGGCAGAAAACGGCACTTTCGAGGCCCAACACACCCGCAACCCCGTTCTCGTCCCTAGCGAATCGTGGGTTGCGGGTAGATGGGCCGGGTGGGCATTCCGAACGCCAGCCCCCTCTTTCCGGATACTACGGTAGCGAAACCGAACAATCCCCCGTATGTGCAACGCTGAGTATTACGACGCGAACCGTCAACGGTTCCGAAATCTGCCAGCACCCTTCGGAACACGCTGCCCGCCGGAAAAAGCGCCGCCATCGGCACGCGCAACCCCACCGCCAGAGCGTGCACCGCCTGTTTTGAAGGCACTGAAAGCTTGCGACCCAGTAACCACCTGGACATTTCAATGGCCTGTTCTTCAGCAAGGTCTTTCGGAACGAATCTTTGCAAGATGCGAATGAAGATTTGTCGTCTACATGCAAGAAATCTGGGAATCCCCGTGTTAGACCTGTAAGCATATTTACCCGTACAATCACGATATGAAACTCGTATTTTGCGCACAGACCGCCCTTGATCTTTGCAGCCGCCTTGCTGCGGAACAAGCACGCATTGCGCAGCCATGTCGCATGCGATCGCTCGCAGGATGCGCATCCGCCGCACGCGACATCGACAGGATGAATCTTTCCCCTGTAACAGACTTGATTGGGAAAGATTTCCTGAAGCCGAGCAAGCATATTCTGGTCAGTGGAGACTCGCATCGCTTCAGGTCTCGCGAATACGTGCGTCATACGTGGGGAGGCGCATTTCCCAACATGTCGTTCTATCAAATAGCAGACGATGTTTTCGTGACCAGTCCAGAATTAAGCATCGTCATGCTCGCTCCATGCTTGTCGTTCAACAACCTGGTAGCTTTGTGCTGTGAATCGTGCGGCCGCTACGTAAAGGACCCCACACACCCTAAGGGCATACGAAAGCGCCCTCCCCTCACAAACATTGCAAGACTTTCGTGCTACGTCGAAAAACTTGGCCCCCATACAAAAGGAATCGCAAAGCTTCGCCAAGCGCTGAAGTACGCCGTAGATGGATGCCGATCGCCCATGGAGACGGCAATTGCTTTGCTCATTTCGCTCCCCGTTAAATATGGCGGATATGGATTTCCAAAACCGCTTGTAAATTGGCGCATAGACCTAACCTCCGAGCAACAGCGCATGGCACAGCGACACTACATAGAGGCGGACTTATATTTCAAGGACGCAAATGCGACCGTTGAATATGACAGCGACGAAGAACACTCGCAGCCCAAAACATCGCGAGCGATGCAATACGGAACAACACCCTAAGGCACCTTGGCATACCTGTATTTAACATAACGTGGGGTCAGGTTCGCTCCACTTCAGCCTTCGATGACGCCATGAAGCAACTCGGCGCCCTTCTGGGCAAGAGTGTCCTCAAGCCTTCCGACGCCTCTCTGGCTAAGCGTCATAAGCTGCGAAGCGATTTATTGCCGCCGGTAACCGAGCATTAGAGGGTGCAAATCGCCCCCCTCAGACTGTCCAAAAATGCCC
>DMNP01000097.1 GCA_003452695.1 Eggerthellaceae bacterium | reverse complement strand
CAGATGTCGGTCAATTACCGCTTACATGACGTCAATCTTCGAATCAATCATGGAAATCACCCCCTTCCCGCACGACAAAGTAGTCGCACGTGAAGCGGTACCGTATGCTCCCTTTTACACCACTCCCCGGGAACACGGATACCCTGCAATGGGTACACCGCTGGTTGAATGGGGGCGCAATGGAGCTCAAGGATTTGCATGAGGTCGTCTGGGGAGACGGCTACGAACTATTCTACGTCGACTACGACGCGACGGACCCCGCATACGTCGGGCACTTCGGCTTCGATGATGTCAAGCCGGATGCCTTTCTGGACTGCACGGTGGTGGGCGTCGAATGCGTAGAGGGGAAACTCGAGGCGACCGTCAGGAACCCGCAAGACGAATCCTGCAGGAGCCAACGAAAAATGCTACCCCGGTAAGAAAACAGGCCAGAGCGATTGCGCTCTGGCCTGTTTCAAGAATCTAGTTCTGAAGATGTGAGCACATCTTCAGATGAGCCGTCACCCCGAAGGGGTCAGGAACCTGATGGTTCCGGTTGCATCGGGTTTCCCGATGCCGGGCGCGATAGCGCCGCCGGGTTTGGGGAGGCTCCCCAACAAGTCAGAGATTCGCTTCGAGAATCTCTGGTGCAACTTGCTCTTTGGCTTTCTGGAAGCGTGCTTTATGCTTTTTTGCCCAATTGCTCCGATGCAACGAAATGACATAAGAGCGGCGCGGAACCATAAGCGTTTCGGTACCTGTATTCTTTGTACTCACCAGCCTTATCCAGCACCTCAACTTCGCGGAATCTATCAACAAAGCTCTCGGGATTCTTGAATCCGAATATCGCGGCAGCCTTTTCAAGCCGAGATTCTGACCGCAAACCGTTTGCAAAACGGCGCATCACAGCATAGTTGCCATCATAGATGTAGGTCTTAGGAAACCATGTGTCACCGACGCTTTCACGCCCTAACAGAATTGCCGCATTGAAGCATAATTCGTCTGCGAGTATGAACGCTTCGCCCGTACACGTATCAGGGTCGATGTTCTCTAACCAGAATTTGGCCATGGGTGATATGTACGATTGTCCGTCCCTATAGCCAACCTCAGAGCTCAGCTCGTCGTCATGATGGTAGAACATGCCGAAGCCCAAGTACCTATTACTATGCTGATCGAACTGATACTCTCGCGATAGCACATCGCCCAATGCGCGGGCGTCCCCATACCCTTGCATTATCGCAACGAAATACAGGAACAGTTCGTGTACTAGCGTTTCTTTCAGTTCCGTATTGTGCCAGTCGCCTTGAACCTCGCGTAAGTTGCGCGAAAGCCGCTCCAGCGCATCAGCTACGAGCGTATGCCCATTCTCCACATACGGATAGCACTTCGCGATTCGATTAAAATCGTTCCTGAGCGGGAGGACGTCCAGGTACATATTCAGGTATTTAAATTGGCAATTGTAATCCGCGGGGCTCTTGTTCCATCGGGCAATAGCGTCAAGAGCCGTGGCGAGCTCCGATTCAAATGCGGCACGCTTTATCTGTGGGGGTTCGTTCCCCTTGAGTCGGTCCAGAGCAAGCAGAACTCTCGACGAGGGAGCGTCTATCTCATCGACCCATGCCGGCTTTGTCCCCAGTTCGGGTTTGGGTAAAAGCTCAACTCCATAGAGCGCTTGAACCAGGCGACGGTATTCCGAGCCATATGAGTCGATGTTGCTTAAGTCGAAATGCAATAGCGATTTCAAGTAAGCTGGCTTCGGAATACTTCCATCTGGGTTCCTCATGAAAACGACAGGGAGGAATTTCGTCTGGCTCACTCTCCCGTAAACCTCGGGGGATATAATCTGGGTCTCGGTACCAACACCGCCAGCGCGCGCGTTCGCCTTCTCCTCGTATTTGGGACTCAGCAGGATGAGTACGTTGGTTACGCTCTCATCGGCAACGCTCGCCTCCATGAACGCATTCATGTCATTACCCTCGCGCAGCTCCCATTGATCGAGAACTACATCGACGCCTGCGCTCCTCAGCTCAGTGGCAAATGACCGAACCCTGTCTTTGTACTCATCGCTTTCCCAAGCGTATGAGATGAACACTCTAGGCTTGTCTATCGGTGTTCGTGCCATTTCAGCCCCCCATATTACCTGCGGCGAACAGCCAACCTAGCAACCAACCCTCAGAAGATGTGTGTAGAAGGGCAAATCCTCCAAAAACAACCTACTCTCCAAATCCGTAGACGTCATCGTTTCTCCGTGCATATAAGCTGTCTCCATAAGCTTCACTTCCAGCGAATACAGCCCCGAGAAGGCGAGGAAGAGATTCCGTAAGTTTGCCTTAGCATAGTTTGTTGAGCGCTTTTCAAAGCGCCCGGTTCTGTTGTGCTTGACGCTGTTGTAGTCATTCCACCAAGACGGCGTTTTTGATTTCGGCTTGCATCGCTCATCGAGGATATATTTCTTCGCTCCGATCCGGTCATTTCTCATGACCGAATAACCAAACCACGGCTTGAGGTCATGCTTTCCAAGCAGATTGCACACCCGCTCCTTCAATGTTGGGTCTTCTTGCGTAATGAAGTACCACCACTCGTTTATCCCCGTGTTTTTCGTTGGTTTGAACGAATCGTTGAGGTATGACGCGAGGGCTTTTCCGACAATATCGATTTCGCTACAGACTGCTTGGAAGAGCTTAAGGTACTCTAGCGAATACGTTTTGCCGTTGTTGATGTAGTCGAACTCGACGTAGCGAGCGGTTTCCATAAATTGGTCCTCAAGGGAGATATAGTACTTCCAGTACAAATCCCTCAATTCCGAGAAAGTCACTGAAATAGCCATGTTGATACCTTACCCCTTCGGCGAAAGAGCCACGTATAAACCTTGCTCTTCACACCAATCAGCACTGCATCGAATCGCCAGAATGATTATTGAGCGTTCCTCGAAAGTACCCATCCTGCGTACAGCCTCACGCCTCGATTGAAGTCCCGTAGCGAATCTTAGCTGAACTTGGAGAGAAGGTCATCACTTCGGATTCTCATACTTCCCGATATACCGCTCAATCATATCCCGTCCGAAATCGGTAACCTGGAAGAACACCCGCAGCCCACCTTCGCCGTCCAAGCCGTAGTCGACCTCATCCAAAAGTCCATTCTCCTTGGCAGTGGCGAGCGCCTCCTCGACGTCCTTGCGCGTGAGCAGCTTGTACCCGCCGTAATCCGGCTTCAACGCATCGATCACGTCCTCGGCGCAATGCTTCCCGCCGTCCATGAAATGCTTCACAATCGCGTAGTAAAGCGGCATCAACCCGTCTGACATGCTATGAAAAAGGCAAAGCTGGGCCAATTGTGAAGCCGCAATCCACTGTTTGTTCGCTTTTACGCCCTTCCGGCAATGTCCGCGCATGACCCGAGGCTTTCGACATGGCCGCGGGAGTTCTGCATCGCCGCCGCGACAGGCACCGCGGCGGCATCTGGCGCTAACACCGTTACACGTGCAAGACCTCGCAGCCGAGCTTCTCAGCGATGCCCAGAAGGCGGTCCTGGTAGGCGCGCACGCGGTTCGCGCTGCAGGTACACTCGGTCTTCGGGTCGCCGTAATGCGCGCACGGACAAGGTGGCGCACTGCAGATGAGCTGGAATCTGGCGGGCATCTCGTAGACGCCCTCGGCGCGCGCGATCCTCACGAGCCCCTCCGCTACTGGCTGACGGAGGGCTTGCAGGACCGTCGGTGCGAACTCCTGGATGCAACAGGGGGCGCAAGCGCGGCCCCGACGGCGGGCAAGACGGCGAGGATTACGCGATACGAAGGTTCAAGTAGACACGGAGAAAGCACGATGCTCAAGCAGCAAACCATAGACAAGCCGAGGAAGATGAACATGCAGCCGATGGTGGACGCCGCGTCCTCCGTCGACGGCGCGGCCGGAAACCTCGCCAAGGAGGAATGGCCTGTATTCGCTAGCCTAGTTTTCGACAGTTCGCGCTGTAGGGTTTCGACATTTCGATAGCGAACATGCCGACCAATCTACGACTAACCTAGTAGTTGCTGATATCGGTAAACGATCTAGGAGGTCAGAAGGGAATGATCAGCATGTCCAAAGTCCATGATATACGCAAGTTGAAGAGGGA
>DMNP01000177.1:290-2523 GCA_003452695.1 Eggerthellaceae bacterium | reverse complement strand
TTAGCATGTCGAAGGTCACTTTCGTGCTTCCGCACTTCGGGCACTTTATCGGCTTGCAGTTTTCGGGGTCAGGTTGATCGCCGCCGGCGACGGCTTCGAGCATCTCGTCGGGCACGGGTACCTTGGCCTCCTTCGCGAGCGTCAGCAGTTCCTCGATGCTACCGCAGGCGCGGGCCTTCTCCTGCAACTCGGGGGACAGGTCTTTGATGTAGCTCTCGATGTCCACGTTCGACCTCCTCTTGATGCGAGCGGCTGATTCGGGCTTTTCGCCCTTCGTCATATTATACGTAGACGAAGGCGCGGCATTTCAGGGAATCGAGCGTTGGGGCACGGCGCTGCCTTTGACGAGTCGGGGGCCAGTCTCCTGACTCATTGACCCCCGACTCATGCCCAAAACGGATTATTGCCACACAGCGCCGTTTTCGTAATTGAACAGGCACCCGCAATTGTTGCAGCCGTAGTGATATATATAGAGCCACGGATAGTTGGGATCCTTCTCTTTATCAAAGAGTTCGAGACTTGAGCTCCCGCATTTCGGGCAGGCAGGATCGCCGCAACCCCCAACTTCTTGGTCGCCGCCGGCAATGGCAGCGAGCGCTTCGTCGGGCAGCGGGACCTTGGCCTCCTTTGCCAGCGCCAGCAGCTCTTCCGTGCTGCCGCACGCGCGCGCCTTCTCCTGCAGGTCGGGATCCAAACCCTTGATGTAGTCTTCGATGTTCATGGCACTGTCCTTATTAATCGCCTAAATCCAAACTCCAATTATGGCCGCAATCGTTGCAATGGAATTCCCAGTAGTAGATGTACCACTCGTCTTTCGTGCAAGTCGTATTGCTGCTTCCGCATTTCGGGCAATTCTTCTTTGGGGAGCACTTCGAAGCATCGACGTCTTCGCCACCCGCGATGGACGTCAGCGCCTCGTCAGGCAGCGGCGCCTTGGCGTCCTTGGCCAGCGCCACCAGTTCCTCGATGCTACCGCATGCGCGAGCCCTCTCCTGCAGATTGGGGTCCAGGTCCTTGATGTAGCTTTCCAAGTTCATGATCGCCTCCTTCCCGAGAGTTTTTCATCCGTTGCTCCCATATACGAACGAGAGGGAAAACCATTTCAAAACCACTAAGTCAGCCGCTGGCGCGCGACGAGTTCGGCGAATGCGCCTCCCTGCGCTACCAGTTCGTCGTACGTGCCATCCTCGACGATGCAGCCACCGTCCAGCACCAGGATGCGGTTGCAGTTGCGGATGGTGGACAGCCTGTGCGCCACCACGATGCGCGTGCAGTCCAGCGCGCCCAGGGCGTCGGACACCTGCCGCTGAGTGATGTTGTCAAGCGCACTCGTGGCCTCGTCGAAGATGAGCAGCTTCGGTTTGGCGGCGACAGCGCGGGCAATGAGCAGGCGCTGCCTCTGACCACCCGATATGCTGCCAGAGCCCTCGGAGATGTGTGTGAACATGCCCATGGGCATGGCGCGGATGTCGTCGGCGATGCCGGCCATTTCGGCCGCCTCCCACGCTTCGTCCATTGTCAGGTGTGGTGCGGAAAGCGTGATGTTCTGGAAGATGTTGCCCGACACCAACCTGCCGGTCTGCAGCACGACGCCGACATGGCGGCGCAGCGATCGCTTGTCGAGCGTGGAAAGATCGTGTCCGTCGTAGCGGATGGAGCCGCTTTCGGGTTCCTCGAAGCCGAGCAGCAGACGTACCAGGGTGGACTTGCCGCAACCCGTGCGGCCGACGATTGCCACGTAGTCGCCGGGATGGATCGAGAGGCTCAGGTCGTCGACGATGGCGGGGCCGTCCTCGCTGTAGCGGAACGTGACGCCTTCGAGGTCGATGGCACCCGTTATGCCCTCGACCGGATGGTCGCCCTCGCGCGCTTCGGGCTGGCATTGGAGCACGGGCTCGACCAGCTTCATGGTCGGCTGGATGGCCGCGATTTGCGTGCCGATGCCTGCCAGCGCCATGATGGCGCCCGTGACCATGCCGTACGCGACGTTGAACGCCATGTAGTCCGCGACGGACACCTGCGTGGCGCTTGCGAGGAAATAGATGAGTATGGTGCCCGCCAGACCTGTGGCCGTCGTGATGACGCTCGACGCTTTCAGCAAAAGCGGGCGGTCGTAAACGGTCTTGGCGACTTGGGCGTAATCTTGGGCCCAGCGGGTGAACGCCCGGCGCTCGGCACCCGCCAACTTGATCTTGCTTATGCCCGAGAGCAGCGAGACGAGCGTGCCGGAAAG
>DMNP01000177.1:0-122 GCA_003452695.1 Eggerthellaceae bacterium | reverse complement strand
CGGGAATCGTGAGCTGCGGCGCGAAGCTGGCGATCTGCGCGATGTAGACCAGCGAGAGCACCGACGAGAGGCCCGTGGTGAACACGACCTGCATCAACAGCTGCACGAGCTGCGTGACCGCC
>DMNP01000001.1 GCA_003452695.1 Eggerthellaceae bacterium | reverse complement strand
GCCAGCCGCTGCCGATGATTTTCGTTGCTTAAGAGCGCTATTTGAAACGATAGGTAATCCGACCGCGGTTAAGGTCGTAGACCGAAAGTTCGACCGTAACCTTGTCGCCCGGGAGAATCTTGATGTAGTGCATCCTCATCTTTCCCGATATGTGGGCCAAAATCTTGTGGCCGTTCTCGAGTTCAACCCTAAACATTGCGTTCGGCAATGCTTCCAGCACCGTGCCCTCGAGTTCGATGACATCCTGTTTAGCCAACATAGCTCCTTCGCCAAATATCGTCAGTAAGCAGCAACGATAAATGTTACTGAAGGTCGGAACGGGGTTTCAAGAAGTATTTCAGAGCGCACAAAACCTTCAAACCGTCCCCTGCGGCTCTTTCCGCCGACGGCTTCGCGGTGCCTGCATGCCAGGCGTGCGACTCGAAGATCGCGCAATCCTCGGTGCCAGGTTGGGTCTGGCGAACCCGGAACTGCCAGGTATTGTTCGCGCCTTGCGGGCACGGCCGCCTTGTCGGCCGAGTGGGATTGTAGCAGAAGCCCCGCAAAATGCAAACGCGCGGTGGAGGCGACAGGTGTGAACAACTGGCAATCGCGTATCACCACCCACGACCCGCTTCCGCGCGAGATGTGGAAAAGGGTCTGACCCTTTTCCACATCTCGCGCTGGCCACAGCGGCGCGAAAAGCAGCGCTGTGTAACGTGGTATACTTCGTGGCGCACGGTCGGCGTTATGCCGACTCGTTTTTTGCGGCCTTACAGGTAGTATCCGGGTGAACAGGAGTGAGAACATGCCAGATCGCGATATCAGCATCCCCATGGGGCCCGATCGCACCCAGGGCATGCCCATTGTCCCCGCAGGTGAACCAGAGCAGATTCAACCTTCCCCCGAGGCCATACCGCCCTCGCAGGTAGAATCGACCGGCATTTTCGATGCGCTGCCGGACACCCCGGCAACCACCGATGCGCGTCCGCGCCAGGCCGCTTCCGCCCCCATGGGCGACGACGATGCCGGCACCGATGCGACGGCCGGTGCAGCCGGTGCTCGCGAAAATCCCACGGTCGCCGCCGACAACGCCAAGGGCGCATCCGCAGCCGCAGCCGCAGCCGCCGGCGAAACCGGAGAGGGCGACGACCCCGACAGCGGGCAGGAATTGGACGAGATGCAGCAGAGCTTCGCCGCGCTGCGCGATTCCATCGGCCAGGGCCGCGAACTGAAGGAGCGCGAGAAGCAGCGCGAAGAGCTGGGCGAGCGTATAAAAACCGACCGCGAAGAGCTGGCCGACCGCCAGGAAATCCTGGCCAACTACCACGCGCTCGTGGCCGAGCAGGATGCAATCGTGAACCAGAACACCCAGCAGCGGGAGGCCCGCAAAGCCGAACTCGCGCAGGTTTCCAGCGAATTGCAGGAAGCATCCGATGCGCTGGACCGCATGCGCGACTACCACGATACGCAGTTGAATCCGCTCGAAACCGTGCTGGGACGGGCGCGCGCCACCGCCGAGCAGGCCAAGAACGACGAGCGCAGCCGCAAGGCAGAGCTGAGCGCCGCCGAAAAGGAAGCCGAGCGATCCGAAGGCGGCGACGCAGCCGTGGCCTCGGCCAAGGTGAAGGTGTTCGAGGACGCCTACGAAGAAGCCCAAGCGCGCAGCCGCGCGGCCAAGGAAGCCCTGGAACAGGCGCAGCGCGAGTACGACGAAGCGCGGCAAAGCGTCGAGCAAGCCGAAGCCCCGCTCGAGCGCAGCGTGGAAGACATGAACAAGCGCATCGAAGAGCTGAAGGACAGCATCGAGCGGTTGGGCGAGACCATATCGGCGGCGCGTAAGCGCAGGCAATACTGCGATTCGGTGTACCAGTACCCCAACGAGACGGAAAAGCTGCGCCTGTCCGTGGAAGCGGACGAGGCCACGGCGCGCACGATGGACGCCGAAAACGAGACCCTGCGCGGCAAGCTGGCCGAGAGCAAGAAGCGCTCGCGCATGGCCAAGCTGGCCATTGCGGCAGTCGTCCTGATAATCATCGTGGCCATCGTCACGTTCATCTACGTAAGTTCGCGCTAGACCTTTGCGATTGGCCACAATGCTTCGATGGCAATAGAGCGCATAGGCGATTTGGGCGAGCGCATGCTGCGCCCCTACTCCGGCATGACCGACGGTCAGCTGCGCCGGGGCGAAGGCTTCAGGCGCGACAACCCGCAGGGGCTGTTCATCGGCGAGTCGGCCCGCGTTATCGAACGGGCGCTGGACGCGGGTGTACGGCCCCTGTCGGTGCTGGTGGACGACCGCTGGCTGGAACACGACCGCGCCATCGTGCAGCGCATCGAACGCGAATGGCCGGATGCCCGTGTATTCCTGGCAACCCCCGAGCAACATCGCCAGCTTACGGGCTATGAAGTCGTGCGCGGGGCGTTGGCCTGCTTCGAGCGCCCGACGCCGCACAGCGTCGGAGACGTGCTGGAGGGCGCGCGCCGCATCCTCATCCTTGAAGACGTTACCAACTATGCCAACATGGGCGCCATATTCCGCTCGGCAGCCGCGCTGGGGTGGGATGGCGTGCTGGTGTCCCCGGCATGCCACGACCCGTATTACCGCCGATGCGCGCGCGTTAGCATGGGAGCGGTCTTCCAGGTGCCCTGGGCGCGCATCGAAGGCGCGCGCACCTGGGCGCCCGACCTGATTTCCGACATGCGCGAGCAAGGCTTCGCCGTCGCCGCCCTGGCATTGCGCGACGAATCGTGGAACCTGCGCGACCCGCGCCTCCACGAAGCCAAGCGCTTGGCGCTCGTGCTGGGAACGGAAGGCGACGGCCTGACAGACAGCACCATCGCAGCTTGCAACTGCACCGTGCGGATTCCCATGGCCCACGGAGTGGATTCGCTGAACGTGGCCGCGTGCGCGGCCATTGCGCTTTGGGAACTTGCCTGATAGCGGTGCGCCAGATGCGAACGATGGCAAATGGCGGAAGCCCACATCCCACAGGCGACAAGCCACGCCTCCATTCTTGCAGGCCCTTGCCGGCCATCTAATCGCAAGGTTGCTGCCCATGGCCCGGCCAGCCACGGTGCCCGGCGGCGGAAGGGGGATTCGGGCTTGGCTTCGGCTAACCTATGTGCATATTTGAATTCAGCGCCTGCAGAATCGCCCTCACCCCCTTCCGCCGCCGGGCACCGTGGTTGGCCCGTGGGCAGCAACATCGCAAGAGAGCCGCGAATCGCGCGGTTGGCATGCACGAGCTACAATTCTCATGAAATGGGTTGTAGTATCACCTAAGCAACAATTGCCCGCAATGTACAGAAAGGTGCAGAGGCACATGGAAAACCGGCAGATGAGTCGAAGATCGTTCGTGAAACATGCAGGGGCAATCGCTGCCGCATTTGCACTGCTGCCCGCAACCGCGCACGGGGCCGAGCTCCGCACGGCACAGATGCAGCCCCAGGCACTGGGGAATGCGGGAGATAGCGCGCCCGGCATCGCTGCGCAGAGTGAAGGATCCGCACTTGGCGCCACCAGTCTTGCTGCGCAGGCGGCAGCCAGCAGCAAGACGGCCATCGTGTGTTTCTCGTGCACGGGAAACACCTGGGCCGTGGCCAAGCGCATCCGCAAGGCGACGGGCGGCACGCTCGTGCGCGTGAAACCGAAGGCGCCCTATTCGCAGGCAGACATCGACTACGACAACGCGAAAAGCCGGGTGAACAAGGAGCACGGAGATATCGATAATCCCGCTAAAAGCAGGGTGCGGCCCGCAATTGCCAATCTGGCGCAGATACGAAAGGCGGTTAAGTCCGCAAAGGTCGTCTACGTCGGCTATCCCATCTGGTTCGGAGAAGCGCCTCATATCGTGTACACGCTGGTGGAAAAACTGTCGCTGAAAGGCAAGCGGGTCGTGCCGTTCTGCACGTCGGGCGGCAGCGGGCTTGGCCCCAGCGCCAAGCACCTGAAATCGCAGGCTAGGATTTCCAAGAAAACCACCTGGGAAAAAGGCCGTAACTTCTACGACATCCCATCGCAGAACGCCGTGAACAAGTGGGTGAAATAGCCGCTTTGCCTCTGCGAAGTGGCTGGGCTCTCCTCGCGGGCAGTCGCCCTGCCTGAAAGCCCAGGCGTCCAATCACAAGGAGGTTTCCGCTAAGGTCCCGGCCGTGAAGCAAGGCGCAGGCAACAGAGCGACAATCCGACCGGAACCTATAGAAGGCGATTTCGCACGTAGGGCAAGACGCAGCGATTCCTTGTTATATTCATGCAAGCATTTGGGCATATCTTTGTTGGTTATTTCTGCTTGGGACAAGATGGCGGGAGTACTGCACGGCAAGTTTTAATTGCTATGCTTTCCCCATGGCCAAAGCATATGACATATCGCCGCTTAATCAGCAGCAAAGCGTAGCGATTCTCTCGCATAATACCGCATGCAGCTACTATCTTACGCTCGACCCATCATTGCAAGATGCTGCATACGAATGCGACGAGAACCCCCTTTCACGGGCAGTTGCCACCAAGGCAGTCCTACGAGGACTTAACCTTTCATATCCTGGATTTGGATCGGGCCCTATCGAGTCGCTCGTACCTGGCAAAGAGAGACACAGACATGCTGACCTCTTCACCACGCGATCGTGCAGTACCACATTGCCTCCCGGTTCTTTCAGAAAACTTGGCGAGAAAATCTTCATATCCTGCCCAGAACTGGCTTATGTTCAGATGTCGCAATACCTGACCATGGCCCAGCTCGTAGTTCTCGGATCGAATCTATGCAGCAAGTACTACCTCGATCCGGATACGAAAGAAATCATGCACCGTAAGTCGTTAACCACCCGCGAACGAATCGCTCGCTATCTCGATACGGGAGAAAAGATATACGGAGCGGGCAAGGCAAAAAAGGCCCTTGTCTACGTCGAAGACCGCTCGGCATCGCCCATGGAAACAAAAACCCATGTGCTCGTCTGTCTGCCTCTGCACAAAGGGGGGCACGGATTTGCTAAGCCCGTTTTCAATTACGAAGTTAATCCGGGCCGATACGCGCATCTCGCAGAACAAGGGCATTTTGAAATCGACCTATGTTGGGTCGATGAAAAAGTGGGCATCGAGTATTTTGGAGAAAAAGAGCATCCTGACCCAATTCGCGATAGACGCCGTCTCGATGCGCTCGGCGCGTTGGGATGGAAGATCGTGGTTGTGGACAAGCGGCGTCTTGCTAATCCGGATTCGTTCGAGATTGCCATGAAGCAGGTTGCCCGCCATCTTGGCCGTCGAATTCGGAAACCTGATGGCTGGGCCGAGAAGAACCTTGCTTTAAGACGGGAAATTGGTATCGCGTAATGTAGGAATTTCCTGATGGACACTGATTTACATTCTCTTCCTACAACCCTCGCTTGGCGAATATGACCAGAAGACAGCAGAGCAATGCGCTGGACGGCACTGCGAGTGACGCCTGAAAATCCGCGATAGTCGCATGTACGGAATCCGGCGACATAGTTGGGGCGTGTACGGAATCCCAGAGGGCTCCATATCCCAGCCGTGGCACAATGCGCCGTTGTACGGTAGAAGATGGCCCGTTTTCCTGCCATACAAGGCAATATCCTGCCACATTATTCCGTATTTAGAGGTTTCATGGCGTGAACCCCTCCGTACATTGCCATATCCTGCCGCGAGCCTCGTTGCGGAATCATTCGGCTTCCGTACAGTACCGTATAGTGCCATTACAACCAATGCCCCGCAACAAACCGAGCTATAGGTAAAGCCATAGTTGCGATGGCTTGACTCCTTTAATCGCAACGAAAAAGCTTCCAGCAACCCCTTCTCCTCTTTGCGGAACGATGCTCTGAGGAACCTGCACCCTTCAACTACTCAGCGAGCGCCAGATTAAATTAGCGGCGAAAATCGCCCGACTCTAACAGAGTCAATAAGTATCAAGCTCTGGGCCGGGGCAGGTCGGGGGGCATGGGGGGCAGTCTTCCAGGTGCCCTGGGCACGCATCGAAGGCGAACGCACCTGGGCGCCCGGCCTAATTTCCGACATGCGCGAACAGGGCTTCACCGCCGTCGTCCTTGCATTGCGCGACCCGCGCCTTCGCAAAGCCGAGCGCCTGGCACTCGTGCTCGGAACAGAAGGCAATGGCCTGGCAACAGCACCATCGCGGCCTGTGACTGCACCGTCTGCATTCCCATGGCCCACGGAGTGGATTCGCTGAACATGACTACATGCGCGGCTATCGCTCCCTGGGAGCTTGCCTGATAAACGGCCCGAACTACGTCAATCAAACTTCTGTTTCAGAGTTCCAGCCCTCGCTTTAAAAGCGCTGCGGCCTTCAATTTACACACACCGTAATCGGCTGTCCTGGTAGGTTAAGACGACTGGCCAACCCTAATCGTAAGCAGAGTCAGCGTGATGGGAACTTTCTTCCTACCTTTGAATGCTCCTTTGCCCTTGACGACGACGTATTTTGCGTCGTCGCAATAGCTTACGGCATAGTCGGTTCCCTGGTACAGCTTCTTTCCGTTGTAGGTTAGACGCACAGCCGGCTTCTTTGCTTTGCCGGTGGAATAGCCGATGGCCTTCAGCTTCGCCTTTGCCTTTGCAATGTTGTATTTTGCCTTCCGAAGGGGAGCGAGATTCGTTACGGGCGTGGCCTCAATACTCTTGGCTTTCAGCTGGGCAAGCTTGTTGTTCAGCGCGTTCCAATCCTCGCTGGCGGCAAGCGCAGTAGTCGTGACCAGCCTCGTTCCCTTCAACGACAGCTTGAAGATGCCGCCGCCATTGGCGTGCCACGTGTTGAAGTACAATCCGCTCGGAGCAGCGTAGGGCCACGACATGGTCCCGATGTTTCCGAGCTTCTTCACCTTGCCGTTTTTCACGGTGTACACGCGCCACACGCGGTCGTATTGAATGGTGTAGGCATGCACCAGCAGCTCGGGCGTGCCGTTCTTGTCGATGTCGCGCAGGATGTATTCGGCCTTGTACGAACCCCAATCGTAGTCCAGCCCCTTGAATTCGCCCGTCGCGTTCTTCGCGCGCAAGAGCACCGAACGGTAACGCTCGTACAAAGTGGGTGTGCTCGCTTTTGCCGTCTTCGATCCGACCGAGCCTTCATCTTGCGCCGACACCATCGATCCCACTGTGAAAGGGCTGCTTGAATCCTGCGTCGCAAACGCCTGGACAGGCTGCAGCGCCGAAAAACATGCAAGCGCCAGCACGCATGTGCAAACCGCGCATAAGACGACCACGCGCGCCCGAGCACAGCATTCATTCGAAGGATTCATAGCGACCCCTTTCACGTTGAAGCGCCGGCGAACATTACGCCGAGCGAACACCGCTTACCTTGATGATTGCCATCGTAACACGCAGCACCGCAAATACGAAACTCGGGAGCGACGCAGCCAGGCATTCACCTGATAACGTTACTTATCACGGCAGGCCCCGTTCACCCACAACGCGCGCTTCGTGCCCGGCGCTGGCCGAACCGTGAAAAGCAACTGGCAACTGTCTGGCTGGGGCGAGCCTGCTGGCCAAGCCGCGGCAAACCACGGGCGGAAGTGAAGCAAGCCACAGGCGGAAGCGAAATATCTGGATTGCCACGCGCGGGAAAACGAGTATGCTGTTGCTGATGCGCAAAAACGCATCGGGTTCACTAGGCGACGGCCTGGATGAGGCCATCGCCTGCGAGCCAGCAAGGTTGGTTTCGTAGGAAGGAAGTTTCTCATGCAAAGTTTCGTCGCTACATCCACCGCCGCAGCTGCGTCCGACGCTGGGCGCGAAGTCGCCGCCAAGATTAAGGCCGGCATTGCCGACGCCAAGGTGGCCATGGCATATGGCAGCTGCGATTACGATTCCAAGGAATTGCTCGGCGCCATAGCGGCCGAGCTGCCCGGCGTGCCGGTGCTTGGCAATACCTCGTTCACGGGCATTATCACACCCGAAGGATTCGTGGGCGGAGACGATCCGTTCGTGGGAATTTTGGCGCTCGGCGGCGACGATGTGGTCGTAGGCACGGCAGGAGCGGCGGCAGGTTCCGACCATTGCGCGCGTTGCGTCGGCAAGAACCTGGCAAAAGCCGCAATGGAAGCAGCCGGCAAGGACTGCCCACCCGACTATTGGTACATGGCGGCATCGCCGGCCGAGGAAGAGTACTACATCAAGGGCGTGACCGACGTTATCGGGCGCGTGCCGTTCTTCGGCGGTTCGGCGGCCGACAACACCATCGAGGGCAATTGGATGCTGTATTCCGGCACCGACGCATTCGCCGATGGGTGCGTCGTCGCGTTCTTCTATACCGACACGCCGTTCACGAACAAGTTCACGGGCGCATACGCCGAAACCGACAAGTTTGGCGTGGTCACCAAGATGAACGGCGACCGCAACATCGCCGAAATCGACGGCAAGCCTGCGCTGGACGTGTATGCCGAGTGGCGTGGAATGGACGTGAACGGCCTGATCGGCGCGCCGCTGCTGAGCGAATCGATTGTAGCGCCGCTGGGCGTGAAAGACCGTCTGGGCGATTTGGTTGCCATTCGTCACCCCATGAACGGCAACGACGACCACTCCATTGCCGTGGGCGCGAAGGTCGTGGAAAAGACCGCGGTCATCATGATGGACGGCGATGTGGACGTGCTGGTGGGATCGGTTGCCAAGACGTCGGGCGAGCTGAAGGCCAATCGCGAAAAGGACGGCCTGGGCAAGCCCGCCGCCTATTTCTACGTGCACTGCGGCGGCCGGCGCGCGGCCATCGCGGACCGCATCGGCGAAGTGGCCGACGCCTTCATAGCCGAAGCCGACGGCGTGCCCTTCCTGGCTGAATTCACGTTCGGCGAATACGGCTTCGAACAGGATGGCCTGAACGCCACCGGCGGCCTGATGCTGTCCTTCACCGCTCTGGGCTAGCACGTTACTTGCGAATTTCTCGGGTACGACGGCAAGGGGTCATCGCGTAGACGCGCGTCCGATGCAACACGAACCCGCTTCGCCAGAATTGCCGGCCAGCAAACGGCAAGCACCCCATGGGGGAACGCGATATCGCGCTCCCCCATTTTTTCGCTGAATCGTTGGGGACGTACTCCGCATATGCGGAGTACGTCCCCAACGATTCAGCTTGCAGCGCAGTTCAGCAAAGGGGCCGCCCATCGGCGGCCCCCAGGTGTCTCGTGTGCGACGCTTGCGGCATCGCGTGAACGCGAGAGGTGCTTCTACTGCTTATAGCTTTCCGCGCCGTGCTCGGCGAAGTCAATCTGAGCCTCGTACCAGCTAAGGTGAATCTCTTCGGTAATCACCCATGCCTTGTCGGCTGCCAGATGGTCGGCGTCTTCAGGAGTGGTTTCGATTTGCTTCTTGCGCTCCTCGATTTCCGCACGGAGCTTTTCGGCCTTTTCCCGTACGTTTTTCACGTCGATGTTATCGGCCTCGCAGCCGAAGCGCCCCAACACTGCCAGGTGGTTGTGCAGCATCTGCGTGCAGCCGCGGTGGATGAGGAAGCTCTTGGTTTCCTTGCCTTCCGGGTCCAGCCACAGCACGAGCTTTCCACCCTGGTGGTTCGTGGCAACCAGGCTTTCATGGTCGCGCAGCACGCCATAGTGGCCGGCATAGCCGGGCACGTCTGCATAGTAGATATCACCCGAGAACAGCTCGCGCGTCGGGATGGCCACTACGCACCGAAAGCTCTTTTCGTAGGCCATTGCTATTCACCCTGCAATTCTTCGTAAGCAGCGTACACTTCTTCGATGGAGCCCTTCATGCGGAAGCACTGCTCGGGAATCTCGTCGCATTCACCATCGAGAATGGCGGCAAAGGAGCGAATCGTGTCTTCGAGCTTCACGTACTTGCCGGGCAGACCGGTAAACTGCTCGGCAACGTGGAAGCACTGACCGAAGAACTGCTGCGCCTTGCGCGCACGGTTAACGACGAGCTTCTGGTCTTCGGAAAGCTCGTCCATGCCCAGAATGGCGATGATGTCCTGCAGGTCCTTGTAGTTCTGCAGAAGCTCCTGGATGCCCACGGCCACGCGATAGTGCTCTTCGCCGACGATTTCGGGATCGAGCGCGCGCGACGACGACTCCAGCGGGTCGACGGCTGGATAGATGCCCAGCTCGGCAATGGAGCGGGACAGAACCGTGCGGGCGTCCAGGTGGGTGAAGGTCGTGGCCGGTGCCGGGTCGGTAAGGTCGTCGGCGGGCACGTAGACGGCCTGCACCGA
>DMNP01000369.1:2803-3217 GCA_003452695.1 Eggerthellaceae bacterium | reverse complement strand
GTCCAGGATTCCCACCGCAGTCCCTATCCGCAACTTTTACTCTACGCTAGACAACCAGATAATCGCCAGCCAGATCGGACGCCTTTCCGCGGAGGCGGTCCCCGGCTACGGGGGCATGGGGCCGGCGGAGAAGGTCCGCGCGTACGCGGCGTTGGCGGATAGCCTGCCGAAGGAGGGCTCTGCGCTGTGGATGCGCATAGCAGGCGACGGGTTCCCGGTGCATGCGGGGGTCGACACGGGGCTGTACGGAGACGACCCGACGTTCCCGTTCCCGGCTGCGGGCCTCAGCCGCTGGGCCTTAGTCCCCGAAGGCGCGTTCGACGACCCCGCTATAGCCGACTGCGGCGGCGCCCACCCGGCGTACGTCCTCGCGTGCGTGGCGCGCAGCACTCTTCACCAATGCTTTAAACCCCT
>DMNP01000369.1:0-2726 GCA_003452695.1 Eggerthellaceae bacterium | reverse complement strand
AGGGGTTTAAAGCATTGGTGAAGAGCGCTGCGCGCACGTATAGGAAATAGCGGGGAATGCGATTTAGCTTTTTAAATGCTAGATTGCATTCTATTTAATGATTACGTCTTCTTTAAGCGATTCGACCGTTTGGCGTTTCTCGCGATGATGGGGATAGAAAAGGCATCTGAAGCCGTGAGAAGACGACAGCGCCCCGATATTAGCTAGAAGCGAGTATCGGGGCGTTTTTAGCTTTTGTGAGGCTCTATCGCTCGCTGACTTTGATTTGCTAACTAAATTCCCATTCGGTCAGTCAAAATCCGCAGAAAACGAGGCATGCTTGATTTCAGCTTCTAAAACGGACGCAATTCGCTGGGTTTGCCGTGAATGGAAGCGTTGACGCACCCACTTACACCCACATAACTTACTATAACTTAAGGCAACTTAAGGGTTAAAACGGGATTTAGGGGTGATAAAACACCTGTTCAAAAGCCTGTAATTTGCTGTCCATTGGACTTAAAATCCGCCAGGGAAACCTATGT
The DNA here is from genome assembly GCA_003452695.1 of Eggerthellaceae bacterium. Classification (GTDB taxonomy): domain Bacteria; phylum Actinomycetota; class Coriobacteriia; order Coriobacteriales; family Eggerthellaceae; genus UBA9715. Next base: position 2,205 of record DMNP01000369.1, on the reverse strand, counting down.
GGGTTCGAGTCCCACCGCCCCTACCAGGGAAAACATGGGTGCGAGCCACTGATTTACAGAGGCCGCACCCACTTAAAACCCATTTAAAAACATCTGCAGAGTCGATTCGCGCAATCGAAGACGACAATAGGGACGGCACTAAAACGCATTCGATAATTATTCTTCGAATTATTCCACTGACGCTTCAATGAGAAAAAAGCCTAGATCCCGAAACGCTTCTTCCGCAGGTACTCGAGGGTCATGAGCGGGTGGCGAAACGCCATGCGCGGGGCGGCGTAGGCCATCATCTGGCGGATGCGCTCGCGCGCCTCGCCCCGCTGACAGTGGATCGCGCAATCCTGGCAGTTCCCCTCGTGCCCGTTCGGGCAGACCTGCGTGCGGGCGAGCGTTGCATCGACCGTTTCGCGGCACGCGGGGCACAGGCCCGTCGCGTCCTTGCCACCGGCGTGGTGGGCTGCGCAGTAGATGCGCCCGATTGCCTCGAGCGTCTTTCTATCTTTGTCGATGCGGGTATCGTCCATGCGGCTATCTTACCTTTCGTACTGCCAAACCGGCTTTGGCATGAGCGTATGGACCGCGCCCGCACGGCGAGAGTATTGCCATGCGGGCGCAAACGAGAAGGGAGCAGCTGCCGTTATGCGTCCAGCAGCTCAGCCAAGTCGGCCTCGGGCGTGGTGATCGGCGCGATATGGAACTTCTCGACCAGGAAGTCCAGCACGTTCGTGCTCACGAACGCGGGGAGCGTGGGCCCGAGCTTGATGTTGGTGATGCCGAGGTGCAAAAGCGTCAGCAGGATGCAAACGGCCTTCTGCTCGTACCAGGAGAGCACCATCGAGAGCGGCAGCTCGTTTACGCCGCACCCGAACGCCTCGGCGAGCGCGACGGCGATCTGGATGGCGCTGTACGCGTCGTTGCACTGGCCCACGTCCATGAGGCGCGGCAGGCCGCCGATCTGCCCCAGGTCGAGGTCGTTGAAGCGGTACTTCCCACATGCGAGCGTCAGCACAACGGTGTCGTCGGGGGCCGCCTTCACGAAGTCGGTGTAGTAGTTGCGGCCCGCACGCGCGCCGTCGCATCCGCCGACTAGGAAGAAGTGCTTGATAGCGCCGGCCTTAACGGCGTCGATGACCGCCGGGGCGACGGCCAGCACGGCGTCCTTCGCGAACCCGGTGGTGACTGTGGAGCCGCCGTTTATGCCGGTGAAGCGCTGCGTTTCCGCATACCCGCCCAGCTCGAGCGCGCGCTCGATGACCGGCGTGAAGTCCTTTCCCTCGCCGATGTGGGCGATTTCGGGGAACTGAACGAGTTCGGTCGTGAACACGCGGTCGGCGTAGGTGTCCTTGGGCGGCATGAGGCAGTTCGTCGTGAACAGGACAGGCGCGGGGAGGTTCACGAACTCCTTCTGCTGGTTCTGCCAGGCCGTGCCGAAGTTGCCCTTCAGGTGCGGGTATTTCTTCAGCTCGGGGTACGCGTGCGCGGGAAGCATCTCTCCGTGCGTGTACACGTTTACGCCCTTGCCCTCCGTCTGCTCGAGCAGCAGTTTCAGATCGTAGAGGTCGTGGCCGGTGATGACGATGAACGGGCCGGGCTCGACCTCGAGGGTCACCTGCGTGGGCTCGGGCGTGCCGAAGGCCTCGACGTTGGCCGCGTCGAGCATGCCCATGCAGGCCAGATTCACCTCGCCGACCTTCAGCATCAGCGGGACGAGCTCGTCCATATCGTACGGCTCGGTGAGCGAAGAGAGCGCCTCGACGAAGAAGGCGTCGACCTTCTCGTCGCGCTTGCCGAGGACGCGGGCGTGGTAGGCATAGGCCGCCACGCCGCGCAGCCCCAGCAGCACGAGCGACTTCAGCGAGCGGAGGTCCTCGTCGTCACCCCAGAGGGCTTCCATGTCGTAGTCGGCCTCGGGGGAGCAGTTGCCCGCGGCGGCTACGGAAGCCGTCTCGGCACGCACGGCGTCAGTGAGCTCCTGCACCGAGACCTCGTCGAAATTCACGTTCGTGATGGTGGTGAAAAGCCCGTCAACGAGCAGCTTGTATGTGTTTTTGCCGACTGCGCCCGCCGTCTGGCACGTGCGCGCGAGCGCCACCATCGCGCCGGTCAGCCCATCTTGCGCGCCGGCCACGTCGGCGGTCTTTCCGCATACGCCCGCGCGCCCCGTGCAGGCCGCACATCCTGCAGTCTGCTCGCATTGGAAGCAAAACA
>DMNP01000202.1:3305-24577 GCA_003452695.1 Eggerthellaceae bacterium | reverse complement strand
ATTCGATGGTCGGCTACAAGAACGAGCGCTATCTGAACCTGGGATGGGCTAGCGCGCGTCTGGACGATTTGCTGAACATCATGCCTTCGCGCGTGGCGGGTGCGCTGATGTGCGCAGCTGCCGGCCTGGCCAATCTGGACCCGCGTCGTGCCTGGCAAATCTTCCTGCGCGACCGCGACAACCACACGTCGCCCAACGCTGCGCAGACCGAGGCCGCCTGTGCGGGCGCCTTGGGCGTGCAGCTGGGCGGAGGCAATTTCTATTTCGGCGAATTCGTGGAAAAGCCGACCATCGGCGATGCCACTCGGCCGCTGGAGGTGGAAGACATCGCACGGGCCAACAAGCTTATGTATGCCACTGCCGTGTTGGGCGTGGCCGCGTCTGCGGTTGTCGGCTTGCTGACACGCGCGTCGAAGGCCGGCGGTGCCCTATGATGGGCATGTTCGAACACGGCGGAGACCTGTACGGGCTGGAAGGGGTCGTGGATTTCTCTGCAAGCCTGAACCCTCTGGGCACGCCAGTGCAGATCGTTCGCGCGCTGAAGGTGGCCGCCGCCGATTTCGAGCGCTATCCCGACCCGCTTTGCCGCGACCTCACTGCCGATTTGGCGAGCATCGAGGATGTTCCCGCCGAGCACATCGTGATAACCGCGGGGGCAACCGATGCCTTCATGCGCATCGTGGCATCGCTGCGGCCGCACAAGGCCCTTATCTGCACGCCTTGCTATTCGGGCTACGAGCAGTCGCTGCGCCAGCTGCACGTGCGCATCGTGCACCACAGCCTGGTCGCGCGCGAGAACTTCGACATGACCGAGCGCATAATCGACTACATCGAACCCGATGTGGACATGATGTTCCTGTGCTCTCCCAACAATCCGACTGGCCGCGTTATCCCGCGCGATCTGCTGTGCAAGATCTTGCGAGCCGCCGATCGCTGGGGCACTTGGGTTGTGCTGGACGAGAGTTACCTAGATTTCACCATCGAACATTCGGCCACGTCGCTTCTCGACCGCTATCCGCGCCTGATCGTGGTGAAGACCTTCACGAAGATATACGCCATGGCAGGCCTGCGCGTGGGGTGGGTCGTGTGCGGGACGTCCGCGGTTGCAGATGGCCTGCGCGAAGCCGGCATGCCGTGGATCGTGTCCACGCCTGCCCAGGTGGCCGCGCGCGTGGCGTTGGACGTGCCGGGGTATCTGGACCTGACGCGCGAATACGTGGCCGCCGAACGCGATATCCTGCAGCGGGGCCTGCGCGAAGCCGGTATGCTGGTGGTGCCGTCTCATGCGAACTTCATCTTGTTCCAGAGTCCCATGCCCCTTCGCGAACCGCTGTTGGAGCGCGGTTTTGCCATCCGCCCGTGCGAGAACTTCCGCGGCCTGGATGCCTCGTGGTTCCGCATAGCCGTGCGTACCACCAACGAGAACGAGCGCCTTCTGGCGGCTCTGCACACCGTGCTGCGCGCATAATGCGAATCGCGCGCCGTTCACGCCGGCATCTCGCCCGTCCCGTTCATTCGCGCCGCTGCTCCGGCTGCGGGTTGCGGTCCGAACGCTTGAGTTCAGACGCTCCCCGCGTTCGACCGCCCGGCTGCAGCGGAGTGGCCGCAACCCCGAATTGTCGCGTTTCGGTAGCAGATGCTGCTGAAGTTCGCGTGGGGTGCGGGAGCTGTGCTAGTATGGCGTGGAGTTTAATCGTAAGACGATGCAACAAGGAGATAGCATGAATATCACCTCGCGGGAAGAAGGCGGCAAGACGCTCATCGCGCTGGAAGGCCGTCTGGACACGAACACCTCGCCGCAGCTCGAAGAATTCATGGGCACCCAGTTTGACGCTGGCAAGAAGGATTTCGAGGTCGACATGGCCGCCTGCGATTTTGTGTCTTCGGCCGGCCTGCGCGTAATCGTTGCCATGCAAAAGCGCGTCGTGAACAATGGCTCGCTCTTGTTCCGCAACGTGCAACCCGAAGTGATGGACGTCTTCGAAATGACGGGATTTTCCAAGATTCTAACGTTTGCCTAGGGCAACGAAGCAAAAGGATATGCCCCGTTCCCTGACCAAGCTCGGTCCGATAATTCGCATTATCGAGGTGTATTTCGGCGCCGTTATGGTGTCAGTGCTCGGGTATGCCTTGGTTACGGCGCCAGCCGACTTCAAATACGACATTAGCATGCTGCGCGTGCTCGTGGTCATGGCCGCAGCCGCGCGTTCTCTGTGGCTTATCGAGAAGCGCTCGTCGCAGACGCGGCCGTTCGTGGTGGTGACGATGAGCATCGTCATCGTGCTCTCGGTGCTCGACGTGGTGTACGGCGGCGAATTCGAAAAGATTGCGGCCGTGCTCAGCCTGCCCGTGGTCATTGCGGGCGGCGTGCTGTATTTCGGCGGCTCGCTGTTCATCGTGTTCTACTTCGCGTTCTCGAAGCGTGCGAAAGAGCTGTTCGTCGTAGAGCCCGACCGATCGGGCCTGCCCACGTCCGATGGCGACGACGACATCTACGAAAAGCCTTTCACCTGGCCGTGGGTACGCAACCTCATCATCTACTACTGCGTGTTCTCCATCTTGGGGCACTGGGCGGAAATTGGTTTTTGCTGGCTTATCGTGCTCGGCGTGTTCATGGGCGAGTACGATTTCTCGCATGCGCAGCTGTGGGAGCAATGGCTGTACCCGTATCCTGCCGAAGGCATTGCCGTGGTGCTTATCGTCGTGGCGCTGTTCCCGATAAAGGAACGCTTGCTGAAGGCCTTCAATGGCAAAATCCTGCCCACGCTCGTCGTAAGTTTCCTGGTGAACATGCTCGTGTGCGCCACCGTGGACTTCACCACGGGCATCACCGCCAACGCCAACTACGAGCTTTGGGACTACCGAGACCTGCCGTTCAACTTCATGGGCCAAATTGTGTTGCAGAACACGCTGGTATACAGCATTGCCGCCACGTTCATCGTGTGGGTGGTGTATCCGCTCATGGCCAAGTTTCTGCACCGCGCGCCCCAGCACAGCGTGAACCTTGCCTTCGTCGGGCTCGTCGGATTCTATGCGTTCCTGGAAATCCTGTACTTCGTGCACATAACCCCCGAAGGCATTGTGTTCGGCTAGCCATCGGGGTCGTCGTTGCTCTGCGGGCCATAAGCCTTCATGCAGAGCAGCCGTTGCCGCACGCCAACTACGTGCAGCGTTGCATTGCGTACGTTTCGAATGCGCAGATGCTCGCAAGGAATCGGGGCATCTGGGGCATCTGGAGCGATTAAAGACGTATCTCCCTAAATTCCCAGCGTTTTCTTCAGCAGCGATACGCGTCGCCGCGACACGGGAATCTTGTCGCTTACGCCGTTCAGGGTGAGCAGCAGCGTGCCGCCCGCCACAGGTTCGACCTCTTCGACCATGGAAAGGTTCACCAGGTAGCCGCGATGCACGCGGAAGAACCCATGCCCTTCCAGGCGTTTTTCCAACTGCGCCAGGCTTACCGTAGAGAAGAAGCGGTCGGTGTCTGTTTGAAGGTACGCATAATCGTCGCGTGCCATGACGAAGCGAATCTTATCGATGGCAATCAGGATTTTCTTGCCGCCCTTTTCCACCGAGATGCGTTCGGATTTCTGTGCCTGCATGTGCAGCGCCACGTCGTCGCGCACGCGCGCAATGGCTTGTGCCAAGCGGTCGGTTTCCACGGGTTTCACCAGATAGTCGATGGCGTTCACCTTGAAAGCCTCCAGAGCGAATTCGCTATAGGCCGTCACGAACACCACCGCTGGCGGGTACTTCAGGTGCTGAAGCGCCTCTGCCAGCTTCAGGCCTGTTGCTTCGGGCATGTTCACGTCGAGGAAGATTACATCGACGGGGTATTCCTTCAGCTTCTCGATGGCCTCGCGTACGCTGGCCGCTTCCGCGACGACATCGGTTTGCCCGATTTCATCCAGCAAAAATCGCAATTCCGACCGTGCCGGAGCCTCGTCGTCGACTATCATCGCTTTAAGCATTGCGGGTCCCTCCTCGCCGAGCAGTAATTTCGTCACTTTACCAGAAAGCCGCTTACAGCTCGAAAGAAACCGTTAAGTCCCGATAAAATACCGCTCAAGTCAGTTTTAGCACATTTCGCGGTTTGAGTACAGCACTACGCGAACGCGTTGTTCGCAGAAACCCCGCTCTGTTACTTTTCACGGTTCGGCCAGCGCGGCGATTTGCGAAGCGCTGGGCGCGGCTCGAACGGCGAGTCGTGTGCAATCCGCTATCTCCGTTTGCGTTTCGTCCTCGAAGCAGCGCGTTTGGCCTATACTGCAACCTATCCACATTCGATAAAAGGAGTGCAGCGCTATGCTCGATGTGAAATTCGTACGCGACAACCAGGAGACCGTCGCGCAGGCCATGAAGAACCGCCATGCCGAATGGGATGGCGCCCGGTTCGCCGAGCTGGACGAGAAGCGGCGTGCGGCCATCGTGAAGGAAGAATCGCTGCAGGCCGAGCGCAACACGCTTTCCAAGCAGATCGGCGCGCTGATGAAGGAAGGCAAGCGCGACGAAGCCGAAAGCGCCAAAGCGCGCGTTGCCGAGATAAAATCCGAGCTGGAAGGCGCCGGCGCCCTGCGCGAGCAGATAGACGCGGCCCTTACCGACCTTCTGCTGCATACGCCCAACATGCCCGACGCCACTACACCGGTGGGCGACGACGAAAACGACAATCCCGAAACGCGCCGCTGGGGCACGCCGCGCCAGTGGGACTTCGAGCCCAAGGCGCATTGGGACCTGGGACCCGAACTGGGAATCATCGATTTCGAGCGCGGCACGAAGCTGGCGGCCAGCCGCTTCGTGGTGCTTGGCGGCATGGGCGCGCGGCTGGAGCGCTCGCTGATAAACTTCATGGCCGACACGCACGCAAGCCGCGGCTACAAGGAATGGTGGCTGCCGGTCATGGCCAACGCCCGCACAATGACGGGCACCGGCCAGCTGCCGAAGTTCGAAAACGACATGTTCAAGACTTTCGCCACCGACATGGACGGCGTGTCCGAGCGCGAGGGCGACAACCTGTATCTCATCCCCACCGCCGAAGTGCAGCTGACGAACCTGCACGCAGGTGAAACGCTTGCCGTAACCGACCTGCCCAAGCACTACTGCGCCTTCACGCCGTGCTTTCGCGAGGAAGCGGGCAGCGCTGGGCGCGACACGCGCGGGCTTATCCGCGTGCACCAGTTCGACAAGGTGGAAATGGTGAAGCTGTGCGAGCCCGAGAAGAGCTTCGACGAGCTGGAGGCCATGGTGGCCGATGCCGAAAACATCCTGCAGCTGTTGGGTCTGCCCTACCGCGTTATCACGCTGTGCACAGGCGATCTGGGCTTCTCGGCCACGAAGACCTACGACCTGGAAGTTTGGCTGCCTTGCTATGACGGATACAAGGAAATCTCCAGCTGCTCGAATTGCCTGGACTTCCAAGCTCGTCGCATGGGCATCCGCTATAAGGATCCCGACCATTTCAAGGGCACGCGCCTGGTGCATACCCTGAACGGCTCGGGCCTGGCCGTCGGTCGCACGATGGCCGCCATCATCGAAAACTATCAGCAAGAAGACGGCTCGGTGAAGGTCCCCGAAGTGCTCGTGCCCTACATGGGCGGCGTCACCGAGATTCGTCCCGAATAGCACGCCGCAAAGCGAAGCGGAGCAACCAGGGCGCCCCGCTCAGCTCTACTTGGCCCTTCGCAATATGCCAAGCCAGGTCGGGTGCGTCGGGCGCACCAGGAGGCCAGCTGCTCGGCGCAGCTGGCCCGAGCATTCAGCGCCGGCCGCGCCCGCTACTACGAGAACGGCGCCTAGGACTTGCGTCGCCGTCATGGCCTCGCCGAGGAACAGCACCGACAAAACGACGGCGGCAATCGGTTCGATATAGCCGCACACGGCCACCGTCTGCGTGCGCAACTTGCCCAGGGTGCCGAAGTACAGATAGCAGCCCAGGCCCGTGTTCACAAGCCCCAGCAGCAGTATCGGGGCCCAATCGCCCGGTTGCACGTTCAGCGAAACGCCGTGCAGCGCGGCCGTGCCGACAATCGCCGTCGCACAAGCTGCCGCAATCTGCACAAAGGCGTTGTTCAGCCCATCCAGCCCTTCAGCTTTCTTGTTGAACACGATCATCGCCGCCATGCAAACGGCCGCCAGCGCGCTGAGGGCAACACCTCGCGGATCCAGGTCTCCGCCGAAAACGTTGCCGTTCACCAGCGCGACCCCCGCAAGCACGACGCCGAAGCCCAGCACGCGCACTCGCGTAAGGCGCTCGGAAAACAATATGGGCGAAAGCGCCATGACCAGGATGGGCCCACAGTAATACACCACCGACGACACGCCAACGCCGACCAGCGTGTAAGCCTCGAACAGAAGAAGCCAGCTAATGCCCAGGAACATGCCCGACAGCGACACGAGGGCGATGCTGCGCGCGCTCGGGCGCACGCGATTGCGATCTCGCCGGGCGAGCAGCAGAGCCGCAAGCAGCAGCATGCCGAGAAGCGTGCGCAGCACGACTATGTCGTGGCTGGGAAGGCTAATCTGGGCGGCGACGATGCCGTTGGCGCCGAACAGCAGCAGCGATGCGATGAATTTCAACAGGTCCTTGTTCATGGCGGCCAGTATCGCATGTTGGTATAATTTTGAAAAATGAAATCTTTGCAATCGAACATTGCAGAAAGCGGAAGGATATATGGACGGCGGATTGCAGAAGTACCGGGCCTTTGTGGTAGCGGCGGATACGGGCAGCATCGCACGGGCGGCGGAGCGGTTGGACTACTCGGTTTCCAGCATAAGCCGCATGGTGGCCGACTTGGAAACCGCTTGCGGCTTCCCCCTTTTCACCAGGAGCAAGACGGGCGTTTCCCTTACCCCGGACGGGCTGCGCTTGTTGGTGCGGGCGCGCGCCATAGTGTCGGAATGCGATCGCTTTTCCGACGAGGCGGCTTCCATAGCGGGGGCCGAAGTGGGCACGGTGCGCGTGGGCACGATAGCCAGCGTTGCCACCCATATCTTGCCGCGGGTGCTGCAGCGATTCCGGTTGGACCATCCGGGCGTGGTATGCGAGCTGCTTATGGGCGACTATGCGGAAATAGAGGCGTGGATTGCCGAGGGGCGGGTGGAGCTCGGGACGGTGCGCTTGCCTGCGCCCCCGGGCTTCGACTCGTCGTTGGTGGCAAGCGACGGCTACGTCGCGGTCGTGCCCAAGGCGCACTCCCGCGCAAACGACGGAATCTTCCCGATGGCCGCCTTTGCGGGCGATCCCTTCATCGCCTTGGAGCACGGCAGCGTGTCGGAGGTCGCAGACTTGCTTGCCGCCAACGATATGCACATCGTGCCCGCATACACCGTGTGGGACGACTACGCCGTAATGGCCCTCGTGGAAGCCGGCTTGGGTTTGGGCATCGTACCGTCCATCATGACCCGCCGATGCGCCTACGACGTCGCCTTCCTGCCGCTGGACGTTCCCACACGCAGGCGCATAGCAATGGCATGGCGCGCCGACCGCAGCCTAACGCCTGCCGCCGCCTCCTTCCTCGCCACCTTGGAGCAACCGACCTGAGCGCCTGCCTTCCGGGGTTTTCAAAACATGAAGGGCTAGAGGCCTACCCGCCGTTTCTTTGGCGGGTGGACAAGCGGGTTGTCGTCTTCAAGTGAGAGGCTGAGACATGGCCGTGCCGTGGGCAGTGACGAGACATGTCCCCCACGGGTTGAGGATTGCCGGGTGCGCGCACGCGGGTTGGGCGGCTGGTATATAATCGGATGCGCAATGTTCGCGAAAGGCACAAGGCGCGCGGAGTCTGCTCCGCGGCGCATCGGCGCGGGCCGCCACGAGGGCGGCGGAATGGAGCGAAGCATGACCAACACGGTGCTGGTCGGCGCCCAGTGGGGCGACGAAGGCAAGGGCAAGGTCACCGACCTTATCGCCCGCGATTACGACTACGTAGTGCGTTACCAGGGCGGCAACAACGCCGGCCATACGGTTATCCACGGGGGCACGAAGCTGGCGTTGCACCTTATGCCGTCGGGCGTGATGTATCCCGAGTCCACGCCGGTCATCGGCAACGGCGTGGTCATCGATCCGGGCGTGCTCATCAAGGAAATGGCCATGCTCGATGCCGAGGGCATTTCTTGCAAGAACCTGAAAATCAGCTGTGATGCGCACATCATCATGCCGTACCACAAGGACCTGGACGGTGCCGACGAGAAGCGCCTGGGCGAAAACCAGATCGGCACCACCAAACGCGGCATCGGCCCATGCTATCAGGACAAGGTCGGCCGCAAGGGCATTCGCATTCAGGACCTGATGGACGAGCGCATCTTCCGCCTGAAGCTGGAAACCATACTGGCCCAGAAGAACGCCGTTCTGGAAAAGGTGTATGGTCTGCATACCTATTCGGTCGAGGAAATCTGCGAAGAGTACTTGCCCTATGCCAACATTCTGCGGCCCTACATGGCCGAAACGGCGCAGCTGCTGAACGAGGCGTTGCGCGGCGGCAAATCGATACTGTTCGAAGGTGCGCAGGGTACGTTGCTCGACATCGACCACGGCACGTATCCCTATGTTACGTCTTCGCCTTGCTGTGCGGGCGGCGCGGCCACGGGCACGGGAGTGGGCCCGAAGGCCATCGACCGCGTGCTCGGCATCCAGAAAGCCTACATCACGCGCGTCGGAGGCGGCCCGTTCCCCACCGAGCAGCGCTTTGCCGAAAACGGCGGCGACAGCGAAGAGGCAGCCATCGGCGAGAGAATCTGCGAAGCCGGTCACGAGTTCGGCGTGACCACCGGGCGCAAGCGTCGCTGCGGCTGGTTCGATGCCGTTATCGGGCGCTATGCCGTGGAGGTGAACGGTCTGACCGACGTGGCGCTGACCAAGCTGGACGTGCTTTCGGAATTCGACACCATAAAAGTGTGCGTTGCCTACGAATGCGACGGCAAGCGCTACGACTACTTCCCCATGCAGCAGTCGGTGTTGTTCCATGCCAAGCCAATCTACGAAGAGCTGCCCGGTTGGAAGGGCGAAGACATTACGGGCTGCAAGAGCTTTGACGAGCTGCCGGCCAATGCCCAGGCCTATGTGAAGCATCTGGAAGACATTTGCCATGTGCGCATCAGCTTCGTGAGCGTGGGCCCGGACCGCGACCAGACAATCGTGCGCGACTGGTACCGGGATTAGCTTTGCGCTGTTCTGGCGCACGGCGGAAGCCGTCGGCGCTGTGCGGCGCTCGGGCGCCCCGCCGCGGCTTTCACGCTATGCTTACCGTCCGAAGGCCGCTACGCTCGGCTTTCGGGCCGATTCGGGGCACCTGAACGACGCCCGTCGACTTGTTTGAACGCATCGTATTTGGAATGGGAGGCATCATGAACATACTGGTACTTGGAAGCGGCGGCCGCGAACATGCGATTTCATGGGCGTTGGCGAAATCGCCGAAATGCGAGAAGCTGTACGTGGCCCCGGGTAACGGCGGCACCGCCGGGTTCGCGGAAAACGTTGCTGGCCTGAATGCCGAAGACGGCAAGGCCGTTCTGGCGTTCGCCCAGGAAAAGGCAGTCGATTTGGTGGTCATCGGCCCCGAGGCGCCGCTTGTCGCGGGCGTGGCCGACGTGCTGCGCCAGGCCGGCATTCCCGTGTTCGGACCCGATGCGCAGGGCGCGCAGCTGGAAGGCAGCAAGACTTTCTGCAAGGAATTCATGATGCGCCACAACCTGCCCACGGCGGCGTATTTGAGCACCGACGACGAGGCGGCCGCCCATGCCTACATCGACGAGCAGGGAGCTCCCATCGTGGTGAAGGCCGACGGGCTGGCTGCTGGCAAGGGCGTGGTCGTGGCGCAGACCGCCGAAGAAGCCCACGAGGCCGTGGCGTCGTGTTTCCAGGGCGCGTTCGGCGCGGCGGGCAACACGGTGGTCATCGAGGAATGCCTGACCGGCCCCGAATGCTCCATGCTGGCATTCGTGTCTGCCGGCAAGGCGTACTGCATGGCGCCGTCGCAGGACCACAAGCGCGCCTACGATGGCGACGAGGGCCCCAACACGGGCGGCATGGGCGCGTATTCGCCCGTGCCCATCGTTACCGATGAGGAACTGGCGCGCATGGAACAGGTTATGGCCGATGCCGCAGCCGCCACGGCCGAGGAATTCGACCACGACTATCGCGGTGTGCTGTACGGCGGGTTCATGCTTACGCCGACTGGCCCCAAATTGCTGGAATACAACGCGCGATTCGGCGACCCCGAAACCCAGGTCGTGCTGCCGCGCTTGGAATCCGACCTGGTCGAGGTCATGCTGGCCGTGGCCGAGGGGCGTCCCGACGACATAAGCCTGCAATGGGCGGACAAGTGGGCCGTTACGGTCGTTCTGGCAAGCCAGGGCTATCCGCGCGCCTACGAAAAGGGCAAGGTGATAACCGGCGTGGATGCCGCCGATGCGCTGGACGACGTGAAGGTGTATCACGCCGGAACGGCAATGGACGAAGCCGGCAATCTAGTAACGTCGGGTGGCCGCGTGCTGAACGTGACGGCCATGGGCGACACGTTCCAGGCTGCGCGCGAGCTGGCCTACCAAGCCTGCGGGCTCGTGCAGTTCGAAGGCAAGCAGAACCGCACCGACATAGGCCTGCGCGCCATTAACGGCCGCGATTCTTGGCAGTAGGCAGGTCGGCGGCGGTTCAGGGGGCGGCCTTTTGGGCTGGCTGCCCGACTGGGTCCTCGGGAAAGGAAAGTTCATGCTGGTGTTGGTGGTGAATGCGGGAAGCTCGTCGCTGAAAAGTCAGCTCATCGAAACGGACGGCAAGGTCGTTTCGATGAAGTGCCTGGCTGAAAAGGTGGGCACGCCCGAGGCGTTCATGAACATATCGTTTGCGCCCGATTTTCAGAAGATTCGCTATAACGTGTCCGGGCTGAGCGTTGCGCAATGCCTGGCGAAGTTGCTGGATGTGATGGTGGAAGATCCCGAATCGCCCATCAGCGGGCTGGGGCAGATAGACGCCGTGGGCAACCGCATCGTCGCCGGCGGCGAGTATTTCACCAAGGCGGCCCTCATCGACGACGAGGCGCGTTCAAACCTTGAAAAATGCGAGGAACTGGCGCCTCTGCACAACCCGGCGGCCGATGCCTGCATCGACATGCTGCGCGAGATGCTGCCCGACACACCGCAGGTGGCCGTCTTCGACACCGCATTCCACACCACCATGCCGCCGAAGGCCTATATGTACCCGTTGCCCATGCGCTATTACGACGAATACCATATCCGCCGCTACGGCGCCCATGGAACAAGCCACCGCTATGCGGCCCAGCAGGCGGCGAACCTGCTCGGACGGCCGCTGCGCGACTTGGGGCTGATTACATGCCATCTGGGCAATGGCGGTTCCATAACGGCTGTGAACCACGGCAAGTCCATCGACACGACCATGGGCTTTACGCCGCTCGAGGGCCTGATGATGGGCACGCGGTCGGGCAGCATCGACCCGGCAATCGTAACCTACATCATGCGGCGCGAGGGCAAGACCTTCGACGAGATGGACGCCATCCTGAACAAGGAAAGCGGCATCTTGGGTATTTCGGGCAAGAGCGGCGACATGCGCGACGTGCTGAACGCCGCCGCAGCGGGCGACGAGCACGCCGAGCTGGCAATAGACATGTACGTGTACAAGGTGCAAAAGGCCATCGGGTCGTACTATGCCGCGATGACGCGCACCGATGCCGTGGTGATGACGGCGGGCATTGGCGAGAACTCGGCGGACTTGCGCGAGCGCATCTTCGCGGGCCTGGCGCACATGGGCATGATACTGGACAAGGAGCGCAACCAGTTCGAGGGCGCGCTCGGGCAGAACCGCATCATATCCATCGACGACAGCCCCATTCGCATCTGCGTCGTAACCACCGACGAAGAGATGCGCATCGCCCGGGAAACCGACAATTTGGTGTCACAGATCTAGCAACGCCTTCACAGCGCCGGCTTCTGAGTCCTTTAATGAGCAGGCGCGTGCGGGCATCGATGACGTGCCGCCGTGCACATGAAAGGACCGGAACATGGAATGGGTTAACCGTGATAACGTGCTGATAGTCGGCCTCGGCCTGATGGGCGGCAGCTACGCGCGCGCCTTGCAGCGCTTGGGATACCACGTTATGGCTATCGACAAGGATCCCGATGCAATTGCGTTCGCGCTGGAAAACGGCGTTATCGACGAAGGGGCGGTAACGGTCGAAGAAGCGCTCGTGCAAAAGGCCGACACGGCCATATTCGCTTTGTACCCGAACGTCTTCAAGCGCTGGATAGCCGACAACCAGCACCTGTTCAAACCGGGCATCTTCATTACCGACGTAACCGGCGTGAAGAGCTGCGTCGTCTACGACATTCAAAACATGTTGCGCCCCGACGTGGAGTTCATCGCCGCTCACCCCATGGCGGGCAAGGAGAGCAGCGGCGTGCAGAACAGCGACGAGCGCATCTTTCACAACGCCAACTACGTGGTGGTGCCCACGTCCGCCAACTCGCCCCAGGCAATCGAATGGTGCAAGAACCTGGGGCAGGTGCTGGGCTTCGCGCGTATTTCGGTGCTGTCGCCCGAGGAGCACGACCAGGTTATCGGATTCGTCAGCCAGCTGATGCACGCGATTGCAGTTGTGCTTATGGAATGCAGCGACAACCGGCATCTGGCAGACTACACGGGCGATTCGTTTCGCGACCTCACGCGCATCGCGCGCATAAACGATGCCATGTGGAGCGAGTTGTTCCTGCTGAACAAAGAGGCCCTGCTTGCCCAGATGGATGCGTTCAGCAGGGAGTTCGACGCCTTCCGCCAGCTGATCGAAAACGAGGACGTCGAAGCAATACGCCAGTCCATGCGTCGTTCCACCGAACGGCGCGCCTGGTTCGACAAGAAGGAATAGCGCGCGGGAACGCGCCGAGACAACGGAGGAAACGCTATGAGGATGGATTTCGTTCGCAAGTTGCCCATACCCGCGGAATGCAAGGAGATGTATCCGCTGGATGCATCGCTTGCCCGCATCGTGGAGGAGCGCGCCGCAGAGCTGCAACGCATCTTCACAGGCGAATCAGACAAGTTCCTGGTGGTCATAGGCCCGTGTTCGGCGGACCGCGAAGATGCGGTAATGGACTATCTCACCCGCCTGCGCGCTGTGGCAGACGATGTGGCCGACAAGGTGTTCATCGTGCCGCGCATCTACACGAACAAGCCGCGCACGACCGGGGCGGGCTACAAGGGCATGCTGCACCAGCCCGACCCGCAGGGCAAGCCCGACCTGTTCAAAGGCATCGTGGCCATTCGCCAGCTGCACATGCGGGCCCTGGCCGAATGCGGGTTCTCGGCGGCCGATGAAATGCTGTATCCGCAGAACTACAAGTATCTGGACGACATCCTGGCCTACAACGCGGTCGGCGCGCGCAGCGTGGAAAACCAGGAGCATCGCCTGGTTGCAAGTGCCATAGACGGGCCGGTCGGCATGAAGAACCCCACGAGCGGCAACTTCACCATCATGTTGAACGCCATATCGGCCGCCCAGCAATCGCATAGCTTCATCTATCGCGGTTGGGAGGGCACGTCGCAGGGCAATCCGCTTGCGCATGCCATCTTGCGCGGATACCAGGACAAGCACGGCGACATGCACCCGAACTACCATTTCGAGGACATGATGCTGCTGGCACGGCTCTACAGCGAATCGGGCCTGCAGAATCCGGCCGTCATGGTGGACGCGAATCACTGCAATTCCCGCAAGGACCCGCTGCAGCAGCCCTTCATCGTGCGCGAAGTGCTGCTGAACCGCGAACGCGATAGCGCGCTGCGCGCGCTCGTGAAAGGCGTGATGGTGGAAAGCTATCTGGAAGATGGCAACCAGAAGGTGGATGGCGACGTGTACGGCAAATCGATAACCGATGCCTGCCTGGGCTGGGAGAAGTCGAAGCGCCTGCTGTACGACATAGCCGAACAGCTGTAGCATCGAACGGCCCGTAGAAGAAACGGGCAGCATGCTTCAGGCATTGGCATCTTGAAGGCTACTGCCCATGTCCCCCGCCGCTGGCCGGGCCATGGGCAGTAGCTTTCGAACGGTCGACCACGACGGCCCGGGCTGGCCATCGTTCCAGAGGCCGCGTTGTGTTTGGTATCATGTGTGGCCGATAATCGTGCGGACGATGGAGAACAAGCATGCAATTGACCTTCGAGGAACAGGGCTCGCTTTTCGACGAGCAGGTGGACGCCGCGCGTCCGCTCGCGGCGCGCATGCGCCCCGAAACGCTTGACGAGGTGGCTGGGCAACAGCACCTTATCGGCCCGGGCAAGGTGCTGCGGCGCATCATCGAAGCCGATCAGGTGCAGTCCATGATCTTCTGGGGTCCTCCCGGCGTGGGCAAGACGACGCTCGCCCGGGTCATAGCACGCCAGACGCGGGCATCGTTCGTGGATTTCTCCGCCGTTACGAGCGGCATCCGCGAAATCCGCGAAATAATGAAACGCGCAGACGCTGAAAGCCGCACCGGCAAACGGACCATCGTCTTCGTGGACGAAATCCATCGCTTCAACAAGGCGCAGCAAGACGCGTTCCTGCCCTTCGTGGAGCGCGGCGCCATAACCCTTATCGGTGCGACGACCGAGAACCCTTCCTTCGAGGTGAACGGCGCTTTGCTTTCGCGCTGCAAGGTGTTCGTGT
Source organism: Eggerthellaceae bacterium (assembly GCA_003452695.1). Taxonomy (GTDB): domain Bacteria; phylum Actinomycetota; class Coriobacteriia; order Coriobacteriales; family Eggerthellaceae; genus UBA9715. Next base: position 9,932 of record DMNP01000202.1, on the reverse strand, counting down.
TGAAGGCCCTTACCGAAGACGAGATAGCAAGCCTGCTGCGTCGCGCCCTGAACGATCCGCGCGGATTCGGCACTCAGACCGTGAAGCTGGACGACGACCTGCTTTCCGCCATCGCCGTTTTCAGCAACGGGGATGCGCGCAATGCGTTGTCCACGTTGGAGATGGTGGTGCTGAACGGCGACGAGGAAGACGGGGTGGTTACCGTAAGCGCCGACACGGTGGCGCAGTGCACCTCGCAGAAGAGCCTGTTGTACGACAAGCTGGGCGAGGAACACTACAACATCATATCGGCCCTGCACAAGTCCATGCGCAATTCCGATCCCGACGCTGCCGTATACTGGCTGGCGCGCATGCTCGAAGCAGGCGAGGACCCGCTCTACATCGCCCGGCGCATTACGCGCTTCGCTTCGGAAGACGTGGGTCTGGCCGACACGAACGCGCTGAACGTTGCCGTGAACGCCTTTCATGCCTGCCATTTCATCGGCATGCCGGAATGCTCGGTGCACCTGACCGAAGCGGTCGTATACCTTTCTCTGGCGCCGAAATCGAACAGCATGGAAGTGGCCTATATGCATGCCCGGGCAGACGCCCTGAACACCATGGCTGAACCGGTGCCGCTGGTCATCCGCAACGCGCCCACGCGCCTGATGAAGGACCTGGGCTATGGTGCGGGATATCGCTATGCGCACGACGAGGAGAACAAGGTGGCGGCCAGCATGCAGTGCCTGCCCGACGCGCTGGCGGGCACCGAATACTACGTGCCGACCGAAGAGGGCCGCGAAGGACTGTTCAAGGAACGCTTGCAGCAGTTGAAGGCAATGCGGGCACAAGCGCGCGACGAGCAGGCCGGCCAAGGCGCCTGATTTGCCGTTGCTTTTCACGGCCCGGCCAGAGGCGGGGGCGGGGAGAGGGGATTCGGGCTTGGCTTCGGCTTAGCTTTAGAATTTATCAGGATTTGTGCCTACAGATAGCTCATTGGGTTCACGGCAATGCCGTTCACTTCCACTTGGAAGTGAAGGTGCGCGCCGAACGAATTGCCCGTGTTGCCCACCAGTCCGATGTTCTGGCCGCGCGCCACGACATCGCCGGGCGAAACGAAAGTGACCAGCGAGTGCATGTACTTCGTGACGATGCCGTTGCCGTGGTCGATGACCACCCAATTGCCGGCCCCGCCGTTGTATCCCCCGCCGTTCGTGGCAGCTATGACCACGCCGTTATCCGCTGCGAAATAAGGCGTGCCCTCGGCAATGGCCATGTCCAGGCCCTGGTGGAACGCATTGTCGAAGGAACGGTAGCCGAAGCCGCTCGAATACGTGGCCGTGGGGCAGGGGTGCGTGAATATGCCGTTGCCCACCAGCTCGTTTTCGGCTATAACGCCATCGGCTATGGCGGCGTCCAGGTCTCTGCGCAGGGCTTCCAGCTCTTCCTGGTAATTGGTCAGCGATTCCTCGTCGCCCAGCAGCTGGGCGGCGTCGGCGTTCAGGCTAACCGCCTGGGTTACCAGCGCCATGCGCGTCAGGTTTACCTGGCGGCGCTTCAAGTCGGTTTTCACCATGGTCTTCTCGGCCTCGTCGGCCTTCTCCTGCAAGGTCTGAACCTGCGTTTTCAGCTCGTCTATTACAGCGGTTTTCTCGCGCACGACGCCCCTGCCGTACAGCGACACTTCGTTGGTCATGTACCACGAGGTAAGGAATTCGGTGTACGAGGTGGAGCGCAGCAACACGTCCAGGTACGGGGCCACGCCGCCTTGCTTGTACATGTCCACCACGAAGCTTGCCAGCTCGGTGCGCAGGCCTTCGATGCCCGCCTCTTCCGCTTCCAGTTGGCGCTGCGTTTCCTCGAGCGCCGTCGTGGCCTCGTTGAAGGCGTTTTCGGCCTCGGCGTATTCCTTCTTCACTTCTTCGAGCGATGCCTCGATGGCGCTAATCTGCGCGTACAGCGCCTCGGCTTCGGCGCGTCGCTTGGCGGCCTCGTCCTCTTTTTTCACGGGCTTGTCTTTGTCTTTGCTCTCGTCGGGCGTTGCCACCGTTGAGGACTGCTTCGACGACGAGGCGCCCGATGATGCAGAGCCTGCGGAAGAGGTGCCGCTTGCGGCCGATTCGTCGGTTCCCGAATCGTCGGAGCCGCTGTCGTCTTGCTGCCCCTTGTCCTTGGATGCGCTGCCCGTCGAAGCGCTGGCCGCAGATGCCTTCGCTGCTGCGCCGCTCGACTTTCCCGCTGCGAGCGCAGTATCGGGCACGAACATCTGGCACGAGAAGGCAAGGGCAAATACCGCCACCACGGCGATGACGCGATCGATCGCGACCTTCCCGTTCCGTTCGGCTGATTTCATGTCCTACCTCCAGCGAAGTTTGGCAACCACGGCAAAGTTTTATCCATAAGGGTTGCTCCAAGCGCATTTAATGCGCTAGTTTACTCGCTCTGCGCCTGTACGGCACCCTCCCTGACAAGAGAAACAGATTGCAGACACGAATTATCGGGATATTGCCATAGCCCGATGCAGGCATTGCAGCACCTGGGGATAGGTTAAGAATAGGTTGCATGCGGCGCCGCGGGCGACGTGCGCGCAGGGCGCAACGGTATAATCGGTGCGCTTATGCGATTTACGGAACTGCAACGAAGGGAGCGGCATGTCTAAGGTGCGTTTGGGAATTCTTGGCTATGGAAACTTGGGCAAGGGCGTGGAACTTGCCGTGCGGCAAAACGACGATATCGAATTGGTCGCGGTGTATTCGCGGCGCGATCCGTCCACCGTGCAGGTGGCAACCGAGGGCCTGGCCGTGAAGCCCGCCTCGGCGCTCGAAAGCGGCGAAGAGCCCATCGACGTGCTCATTCTATGCGGGGGAAGCGCTACCGACCTGCCCGAACAGACCCCGCACTATGCGGCGAAGTACAACGTGGTGGACAGCTTCGACACTCACGCGCGAATTCCCGAGCATTTCCAAGCGGTGGATGGCGCGGCGTGCGGCGCGGGCAAGGCCGCGCTTATCTCGTGCGGGTGGGATCCGGGCCTGTTTTCGCTGAACCGCCTGATGGGCAACTGCATATTGCCGCAAGGCGCCGATTACACGTTCTGGGGCAAGGGCATTAGCCAGGGTCATTCCGACGCCGTTCGCCGCATTCCGGGAGTGGCGGATGCCAAACAGTACACGATTCCCGTCGAGGCCGCCCTTGAAGAGGTGCGCTCGGGCTCGAACCCGCAGCTGACGACGCGCCAGAAGCACCAGCGCGAATGTTTCGTGGTGCTGGAGGAGGGCGCGGACGCCGCAGAGGTGGAGCGCCAGATAGTGACCATGCCGAACTACTTCGACGACTACGACACCACCGTCCACTTCATTTCGCAGGAGGAACTGGACCGCGATCATAGCGCCATGCCCCATGGCGGCTTCGTTTTGCGCAGCGGGGAGTCGGCAAGCGGCAAGAAGATGATCGTGGAATATTCGCTGAAGCTGGAGTCGAATCCCGAATTCACCTCGTGCGTGCTGGTGGCCTATGCTCGTGCAGTCGCGCGCCTGAATGCCGAGGGAAGGACGGGCGCCCTGACCGTCTTCGACGTGGCCCCGGCCTATCTCTCGCCCCTTGACGGGGCCGAGCTGCGCGCGCATCTGCTGTAAGACGCGAGCGGGCGGTAACGTCCTTGCATATTGGCGGGCCGAAGGGAAGGGCTTCTCTTCGGCCCGCTTTTCTCGTTCGGGTACAATGGTCCGAGCCGATGGTGGCGCGTGGTTTCGGATGAAGGAGTAGTATATGGAAACACGGCCTTATATACCCTGGGACCTGGCAATATCGTTCATGACCGATGTGTTCGTGGCATATGGCGTGCCGCGTGGGGATGCGGAGATTTGCGCGGACGTGCTCATCGAGTCCGACCGTCGCGGCATCGAAAGCCACGGGTGCAACCGCTTCAAGCCTATCTATATCGATCGCATCGAACGCGGCACCTTGCTGCCGACGACCGATTTGGAAATCGTGAAGGAAACGCCCACGACCGTCGTGGCCGATGCCCACGACGGCATGGGCATGGTGGTCAGCCATCGCGTGATGGAAATGCTGCTTGAAAAGGCAAAGGCCTACGGCATGGCCGGCGGCGCCGTTCGCAATTCAACGCATTACGGCATTGCGGGCTATTGGGCCACCATGGCCAGCAACGAAGGCATGATCGGCATAACGGGGACCAACGCGCGTCCTTCCATTGCGCCCACGTTCGGCGTGGAAAACATGATGGGCACGAACCCCCTGACCATCGCGCTTCCTACCGACGAGGAATTTCCCTTCTGCATAGACTGCGCCACGTCCATCGTGCAGCGCGGCAAGATAGAGTACTACGCGCGAAGCGGCAAGCCCACGCCGGCAGGCATGGTGGTGGCGCACGACGGGCGCGAACTGACCGATTCGGAAGAGATTCTGAAGATGCTCGTGGAGGGAACTGCCGCCCTTGCCCCGCTTGGCGGCGGCCCGGGCGACGAGATGTGCGGATACAAGGGCTATGGATACGCCGCGGTGGTGGAGGTGCTGTCGGCTGCGCTTTCGGGCGGTCAGTTCATGAAGGCGCTGACCGGCGTGGCTGCCGACGGTTCGCCGCAGATGTATCATCTGGGTCATTTCTTCTTCGTGGTGGACCCCGACGCCTTCGTGGGGCGCGAGGAATTCGCCAAGACGGCGGGCGAAATCTGCCGTGCGCTGCGCGCGTCGCAGAAGGCTCCCGGATACGATCGCATCTACACGGCAGGCGAAAAGGAATACCTGGCCTGGCTCGACCGCAAGGACAAGGGCGTTCCTGTGGGCGATTCCGTGCAGCGCGAGTTCATCGAGCTGCGCGACAAGTTGGGCTTGGACTACCGTTTCCCATTCGAATAGTGCCCGCTAAGCCGAAGTGGCTTGCCAGGAAAGGAGACGCTATGGCGCAGATGCTGTATCAGGGACACGGGTCGTATCGGTTCACGTTGGACGACGGAACGGTCGTGTACGTGGACCCATTTGCGGGCGAGGGCTACGACGAGCCCGCCGACCTGGTGCTCGTAACGCACGAGCACTTCGACCACAACCAGGTGGACAAGATGCCGCATGCGGATGGCTGCGCCATCGTTCGCGCCGCCGACGTGCATCCGTCCGCCGATGAATTCCTGACAGTTACCAACCACGGCGTGCGCATCACCGCCGTGCAGGCGTGCAACAAGAACCATCCAATCGACGAATGCGTGGGCATGGTGCTGGAACTGGACGGCGCCACCTTCTATGCCTCGGGCGATACGAGCATGACCGACGACATGCGCTCGGGAAAGCTGGCTGCGATGGGAATCGACTACGCCGTGTTCCCCGGCGACGGGTTCTACAACATGGACCTTGTCGAGGCCGGCGAGTGCGCGAAGCTTGTGGACGCGCGCCACAGCATACCGGTGCATCTCGTGCCCGTTAGCGACCCGAACGATGCGAGCAGCCTGTTCAGCCGCGAACGCGCCGAAGCCTTCGAGGGTCCCGGCCGTATAATCTTAGAGCCGGGCGACACGCTTTCGCTATAGCGAAAGCCGCGATGACGGGCGGGCCATCGCCGACAGCCGACCGGCCCCGCAATACACGTCGGGCCGCAGGTCGATTCCTGCGGCCCGAGCAATTTGTGCTGTCGAATGCGTCGCTTATGCCTCGGCGGGCTTGGGGGCTGCCGGCTCGCTGAATTCGCCTGCGCAGTGCGGGCAGCGCATAGCGCCCTCCTTCACCTCTTCCAGGCAGAACGGGCAGGTGGGAGGCTCTTCCTCTGCCGCTTCCTCATCGGCCTTGCCTGCCAGCTTCTTGGCCGTTGCGGTGGCGCCGTTAATAGCCTTTATCAGCGCGAAGACCACCAGCGCAATGATCAGGAAGTTGATGATGGCGCCGATGAAGTTGCCGAAGTTGAGGGTTACGTCCGGGGTGACCTGGATTGCCAGCGCGCCCAGACTGTCGGTGCCGCCGCCCGCAGCAAGCGTTATCAGCGGGTTGATGATGTTGTCGACCAGCGACGTAACGATGGCCGTGAACGCTCCGCCGATGATGATGCCGACGGCCAGGTCCATGACGTTCCCGCGCGCGATGAACTCCTTGAATTCTGCAACTATGCCTTTCTTTTCTTCGCCTGCCATGTGTTTTCCTTTCTCGTTTATGGCCTTTGCATTTGGTGTGCCGCCGCAAAGCTCGTGTTCACGAGACTTGCGTCGGCGCACATTGTGAAAGTGTACTCCTTCCCCGGTGTTTTGGGACTTGAAAGTGCAGTGAACCTTGCGGTTTTCGAATCAATTGAAGGGGGGAAGCCTATAATGCAGGGGGCAACGATCGTGAAGGAGTTCGGCTCGAACATGTCGATAGCGCTCAGCTTGGTGTTGGTGGTGCTGTTTCTGGCGATGAACGCGTTTTTCGTCATCGCGGAGTTCGCCATGGTGCGCGTGCGTCCTTCGCAAGTGGAGATGGCCCTGGCGGAGGGGCGGCGCGGCGCCGTTTCCGCCAAGCGGGTTACCGGCAACGTGAACGCCTATCTTTCCGCTTGCCAGCTGGGCATAACTCTGGCATCGCTTGCCTTGGGATGGTTGGGCGAGCCGGCGTTTTCGGCGCTCATACGCCCGGTGCTCGAACCGCTTGGCATGCCCGATTCGGGCATCT
>DMNP01000202.1:2392-3251 GCA_003452695.1 Eggerthellaceae bacterium | reverse complement strand
CGCATCTCCGCCATATCCGTGGCAATCGGCTACTTCATCATGACGACGCTGCATGTCGTGGTCGGCGAGCTCATACCAAAATCCTTCGCCATATTCGCAACGGAAAAATGGGCGCTGCGCACGGCGGGGCCCCTGGTGTGGTTCTATCGCATAACGTATCCCATCATGGTCCTGTTCAATGCGCTGACGAACGGCGTGGTGCGGCTGACGGGCCACGACGTGTCGTCCGAACGCGAGGCGTACACCGACGAGGAAATTAAGCTGCTCATCGACGAAAGTACCGAAAACGGCCTGATCGGGCGCAAGCAAAATGAAATCGTGGACAATGTGTTCGACATTGCGGACAAGGATGCGGAAGCCATCATGACCCCGCGCACCGATGTGGTGTGCCTGGATACGGAGCGCTCGCTGGAAGACAACCTGCAGTACGTGCGCAACTACAAGTACACGCGCTATCCGGTATGTCGTGGCAGCAAGGACCGCATCGTGGGCTTCGTTCACGTGAAGGACCTCTTCATTCCCTCCGGCAAGGCAACGCGCGTGCAAGACCTGCGCATACGTCCCATCGAGGCAGTGCCCGAAAGCATTGCGGTAAGCAAGTTGCTTTCGCTTTTGCAGCGCAAGCATGCAAAGATTGCCGTGGTGGTGGACGAGCACGGCGGCACGGCGGGCATCGTGACCATGAGCGACATCATGGAGCAGATCGTCGGGCGCATCGACGACGAGTACCTGCATTCCGACAGCGAGCGGGTGACCGAAGTTGCCGAGGGCAACTACCTGGTGGACGGCTTGCTTTCCATCGACGCGCTCGTCGGCCTGATAGGCTTCCAGCCCGCAGAGGCCGATGAATGCGAAACGG
>DMNP01000202.1:0-2328 GCA_003452695.1 Eggerthellaceae bacterium | reverse complement strand
GGCAGGCGGGCTGCTGTTGGCCCTGTTCGACCGCATTCCCGCCGTGGGAGACGAAACCGAGGCGCATGGCGGCGATGGCCAAAGCGCCCGCTTCATGGTCGTGGACATGGACGGCCTGCGCATCGACAAGATACGCGTGCAGGTGGATTCAATCGAAGAAGCCTGAGCCGCAAGGGTCCACGCCCTGTTCCGGGTGCCCGCAGGGCAGGGCTTGGGCCGTTGCTACTTATGATACGGCTCGTGGCGTGCAATCTTGCAGGCGCGGTACAGTTGTTCGAGCAAGACGACGCGGGCCAGGTTGTGGGGCAACGTGATGGGCCCGAACGAAAGCGTTTCGTCCGCCCGTCTGCGAACGTCGTGCGAAACGCCGCACGATCCCCCGATTACGAAGACGATTTCCCCGCATCCTGCAATGCCCAGCTGGTCGATGCGTTTCGAAAGGGCTTCGCTGGACCGTTCGACGCCGTCGATGGCCAGCAAGACGACGTGTGCGCGGTCGGGCAGGGCCTTCAGGATGGAGCGCCCTTCCTGGGCAACCGCCTGGTCTTCGCCGCCAGCGCGCCCGGGGTCCTTGTCGGGAAGCTCCACAACGGTCGTCTTCGCATAGGGTTGCAGGCGTTTCAGGTACTCGGAGCACGCTTCGATCCAGAAGCGCTCCTTCAACTTGCCAATTGCCACGATGGTGAACTTCATCTACGACCGTGCGTCTGCTTTCCAATCGTCGCCGATGATGACCAGGAAATCGGCATCGAAGAGATAGCTGCCGTCGTTGCGCATCGCCCTGCCCTGGCCAAGCGCATCCACTATAAGGTCCGCTTCGCGCTTTTGCGCAGAATCGTCGTAGATGACGAGCGTTTCGGGATACTCGTAGCCAGCTGCGGCCTCGCCGGTCTCCACGTTTCTGAAGCCCGCCCCGTTCAGGGAAGTGGCGGCGCTCGCAGCAAGGCCGTCCCTGCCCGTTCCGTTCTTCACCGATATCGTGCAGTTCTTCTCGGAAAGGTCCTTGGCATCGGCGCCGGCAGTGGCTATAACGGTCCCCGTGGCCTCGTCGACGATGGTGCCTTCTGAAGGCGGAAGCCCCTGTTCCATGCGCTCCTTCATCTTCTTCCATTCCCTTTCGTCGGGAATAAGGTAATAGCCTTCGTCGATTTGCGGGCTAACCGTTTCGATTACCTCGTTTGAATACGCGTCCACATAGGCGTTGCCGTTTGCGATGTAGGCGCTGTCGGTGGGAAACGATGCGGTGTATATATCGTTTTCGGTGCTGATGCCCTGCATAGATTGCGCGATGCCGATCACGTCGTTCAGCGCCAGGTCGGTCGTAACGTAGTCGGCCACTGCATTCACCGTTTTGGCGATGGTCGCAATGTCGGATTCCAGCAGCTTGTGCGCTATGGCCGACAGGACCACGCGCTGGTTTGCTGCGCGCATCAGGTCGGGAGCGGTGCTCGTGTCCACGTAGGTGGATCTCGTGCGGCACAGGATGAGCGCCTGTTCGCCGTTCAGGGTTTGCAGGCCCGCATTAAGCGCGCCGCCTGCTTCCCAGTCGTCGATGTCCACCGGAACGTCCACTTCGATGCCGCCGAGTGAATCGACTATGGCCGCGAAGCCGTCGAAGTCTATTTCGGCATAGTGCGAAATATCCACGTCCGCCAGGTCCGATACCGCTTTCACGGCAAGGGACGGCCCGCCGAAGGCATAGGCGGCGTTCACTTTCTGATATCCGTTGCTTCCCAGGTCCACGAGCGTATCGCGTGGTATGGAGACGAGCGAGGCCTTGTTGTTCACGGGGTCGATGCGCGCAAGTATCATGCTGTCCGAACGGTACACGCCGTCCAGCTCGTCGCTTGTGTCGCGGTCAGCCGATTTGTCGGTGCCGAGCAGAAGCACGTAGAAGGGGGAGTTGGACATGTCGGTGCGCACGAGCGCATTTTGCAACCCTTCGTCCACGCCGCTGCGCAGCCGGTCGGATATGCCGCTGAAGTAGGCGAATGCGGCACCCGCCCCCACTACGACCAGAATGGCCACGATAACGGCCACTATCACTCCCGTACGCCTTCGTCGCGTTGTGCGGGGAGTATAGGCGGCGTTGTTCCTGCCGTAGGCCGACCGCGTGTCGGAGAGCTCGTCGGCGTTGCGCGCGCGTGCTTCCCGGGCGGCTCGGCCCATGGTCTCGGTGGGTTCCTGGGTTTGCTGCTGGCGGTTGCGCGACCGTGCGGCGTGGCGCGCACGCGTGCTCGCCTTCAGTTCTTCCTGTTGCGCGGCTACCGCGCGGCGCGCCTCGGCCGATGCGCGGGCAGGGCGGTCGGACGATGCGCGCTGGTCCGA
>DMNP01000206.1 GCA_003452695.1 Eggerthellaceae bacterium | reverse complement strand
ACTGCGGGCGCACCACGTACATCTTGGGATACCGGTGCGACACGTCCACGATGCCCTCGTTGTACAGCTCGCTTTCGGGTTCGAGCAGCGATACCAGAATGGCGTATTCGCAGCCCTTCTTCGAACGGTCCTTGTCCAGCTTGGCGAAATGATCCTCGTTTTTCTTCTTAACCGAATTGGTGTCGCCCTCGTTCTTCATCTCGAACATGATTGATAGTATCTCGTTGCCGTCCTCGTCTTCCTCGCGGAAGATGAAATCGCCCTTGGTCCCCTGCGAGACATCGTTGTCCTTCTCGAAGTACGCGTTGGGAAACGCCACGGCGCGGATGCGGTCGAATTCGTACTGGCAATGCTGTTCCAGCGACTCGCCCACCATCTTCGTGGACAAACGCGCCTTCATGTCCTTCATGCGCTCGATTTCGCCCTGTTGGAAGGCTATGATGTCGTCTTTCGCCTTGGCTTGCTCGACCAGCTGCTCCTTCAGGGTGGCCTCGGCGCGTGCGTGCTCGGCTTCCCTCAACTCGGCCGAAGCGACAAGCGAATCGCGCTCTTTCTCCAGCGTGGAAACCGCCTGCGCCACCGCCAACTCGTGCTGCGCTTCCAGGGTCTGGCGCTGGGTGGCAAGCTGCCCCTCCAAGGTCTCGCGCTGGCTTTTCATCTGGGTTTCCAGCGCGCTGCGTTCCAATGCGAACTGCGCCTTTAGCGCCTCGCCCTGCGCATCGAGCTGCGACTTCAAGCTCTGGATTTCGGCATCTTTTTCAGCTTGCACCTGTGCAGCGCGCGCCTGTTCGCGCGCCATCTGCTCGGACGCCTTCGTCTGCAGCTCGGCGCGGACCTCGGCAAGCGCAGCTTGCTCGCGGGCGTCGGCTTCGGCGGCAGCGGAATCGATGTGCGCCTGCAGCTGCGCGATGCGCGCATCGCGCTCCCCCAGCTTTTCGCGCAAATCCGCATCGGCTTTGGTCTGCACCAGCTCGACAGCGCGTTGCTTGTCGGCTTCGAGCAACTCCATGCGCGCAGCGAGGTCGCTTTCGAACTGCTCATCGCGCACCTGTTGGACGATGGAATCGAGCTCTGACTGTTCCAACGATATGAGCGTGCCGCAGTTCGGGCATTTGATTTCCGCCATGGTCTGCTCCCATCTCGCAAAGGGGTTTTCTGCTATTGTTGCACACTCGCAACCTGCAACAAAGCTTGCGGTTCTCCAAGGGGCGGTGGTGAACAAAGGAACCATGCGGGAAGAGATGGATGGAAAGCCGCCCCTTCTGGAGAACGATTGCAGGATACGCCGCTCAAATTGTTTGCGTGGTGTTGTTTTGGGACACTATTGCACCAAGCTGCGCTACGCCGGATACACAATATAGAGCGTTCCCGATTCAACCGCCACCGATGCGGGAACGCCGGTCAGCTCGTTGGACAGGCCAAGCGTCGTGCGGTTGGTCAGACAAGCATTCTTCAGGGGGTATTCAAGGCCTTGCTCTGTAACGCCAATCGATTCGTCGGTTGCGGAGAACACCGAAACGGTTCCCTGTTCCGCCCGCGGGATATCGAAGAAGCCCGGTCCGACCAGGATGCACACCGCCTGTTGAATTCCCACCAGCTGCACGTCGTGGCCGCGTTCGGCAAAGCAAGCGCACGTTTGCAGGCAGCCGATGGTGTGGTCCAGCCTGCCCCCGAGCGCCCCGTACACGACCACGCTGTCGAAACCCCGGGCCGCGCATTCCTCCAATGCCAGCTGCAAATCGGATGCGTCCTTGTGCGTGGGGTGCACCACCACGTTTTCGCCCTCGGGCACAAAGCCCAGCGAATCGAAATCGCCCAGCACCAGATCGGGCGCGCAACCCACCTGCCGAAGCGAGGCCAAGCCGCCATCCACGGCAATAACGTAGTCGAACGTCCCGGCTGCCCGGCGCCGCTCGAAATCGTCCGCGTTGAAATCGCTTGCAGCCACCAGTGCGCAGCAGCTCATGTCGGCCTCGTTCCCCTTTCCGGCGAAAACAGGGCATCGGATGCCGCCGCTTCGCGCGGAACCCGAAGCATTGCGAGCGGGCCGGTAAGCCGGGTTCTGTCGTGGGACGGCTATTTATCTAGGACGACAGTCGCCTGCCGCCTCGAGCGCGCAACCCGGATGCGCGGCGGGCCACCGCATGGCATCCCTATTTGCGTTTGCTCCGGATGGGGTTTGCCAAGCCGCGCCGTTGCCGACGCGCTGGTGCGCTCTTACCGCACCGTTTCAGCTTTTCTCCCGGTGCATTTCGCGGCCAAACCGCAACACTCGGGGGAGTCTTCTTTTCTGTGGCACTTTCCGTCGGGTCGCCCCGCCCAGCCGTTAGCTGGCATCCTGCCCTGTGGAGCCCGGACTTTCCTCGTACCGAAGCACGCAGCCGCCTGGCCCACTCGCGCCTGCCATTGTACTGCAATCTCGGCCCAAAAGAACGCACGGTTGCCGACAGCACCAAGCATTGCCGCGTGGCCGCCCATGACGCGCGGCATGAAGGGTTAAGCGCGGCTCCTGCGCGCCACGCTGGCGTGATGCGCGGCCTTTTCCGCATAGAGCGCCCGGTCCGCTTCTGCCACGAGACTGACGACGGTATCGCCGCGATGGGCCACCGCAGCACCTATGCTCACCGACACGACCTGGCCTTCGTCGCTGTTTTCGCAGGCGACGGCTATGGCGTCGTTAATAGAGCGCTTCACGTCGTCTATGCTCTGCTCCGGCGCAACGAAGACCGCGGCCAGGAACTCGTCGCCGCCCCAGCGCGCGGCAAGGCCGTGGTGCCCGTCCATCGCGCGACGCAGGCCATCGGCGATAAGCTGCAGGGCGCGGTCGCCTCCCGCATGGCCAAACGTGTCGTTTATCTCCTTGAAATAGTCCGCATCGATTATGAACACGACGAACCGATCGTCGGAGAGCTCGTCCAGGCAGTCCTCGATGTACTCCGTTGCCCGGCGACGGTTGTTCAGGCCCGTAAGCGCATCGGTGTTGATGCGCAGGTCTTGCGAGGTCATGAACACGAGCAAAATCGACGAGAACACCGATATGGCGATGGACGGCATGCCGTGCACGAGCACGTCCAGCACGCCGAAGACGAGCGGCGGAATGGCGAACCACACGTAGCTCAGATCTTCGCGGCGGCGGATGCTCGACTTTTCGCGCACGCAGCAGGCCAGCGCGTGGACGGCCGTGTAGAACACGTAGAACAGGAATGCAATGGCAAGAAGCAGCTGAAGCGGGCCGTTCGCATACGTTCCATCAGGTCCTATTACGAATACGAAGCCAGTGAAATACGAGGTTGCGTACAGCAGAGCCACGGCCACGATGGGAATGGCGGCGATTTGCGTGAAGAAGCGGTAATTCACGTACGGGGCGCGCAACCTGTTCTCGGCATAGACGAACCAGAAATACGCGATGAAACCCGCAATGAACATCGTCAGCGATTCGATAAGGCCCGTTGCGATTTCGGACAGGGGCAACACTCCGTAGACGCCCAACGCCCAAATCGCATCTGCCACGAGGTACAAGGCGAACGAAACGATGAGCCTGCGAATTGCGCGCACCTCGCGTTCGGTGCCCATGTCGATGGTGATTTTCGTAAAGATGACCAGCGAGAAGATAAAGCAGAACACATCGACAATCACATACATGATTACGAATTCGATCGGCATGCGCCCTGCCTTTTCACCATTGTCTCCGTTAATTGGTCATCTTAAGGATACCTTATAAGTGGGCTGCCCAACCAAATTGGACGGCCCCGTGTCCGAACTGAAACGACTGAAACAGCGTCCGTCCCCCACCGCCTCGCGACCGCACGACGGCGAGCGCCAAGAGCCGCCGTCGAAAGGATGGCATTGGCGCCATGAGAGCGCCAAGCGGCATGCTCCCCCATCGCCGGACGCGGCGCCGCGGGCGTCTGCAAGTCTCCGGCGTGTGCGTTTTCGGGGCGGGGCATGCCGGGACCCGGTCATGCCCCCAGGCTGCCGGGCCTCGTCGCGCTGGCATCCTGCGCTATGCCGAACACGTCGGCATAGCGCCGTCGAAGTGTTCAATATGAACACAGCAAAAGGGACTGCGGTGGGAATCCTGGAC
>DMNP01000336.1:2531-6430 GCA_003452695.1 Eggerthellaceae bacterium | reverse complement strand
GAGTCGGCCGCAGCCGATGTGGCTGCCGAAGCGGCCAAGGCAAGCGGCATGAAGTACCTGACGAGCGACACGTTCAAGGTGACGGCGATCATCGATTCGGTCGACTATCTGGCCAAATCCGCGGAAACCTACGGCTATTCGAGCTCGCCGGCCGGCACGGTCGAGGCGCTGGTTTGGGTGACCGACGACGCGTTCAGCCCCTCTGCTTTCCGCGACGGCTACCCGGTCGTCAACGTGCGCAGCGAGTCCCTCGACGGCATCGGAACGTTCAGCGACGCATATGCACAGGGGTCCTCCGAGATCGAGGACCGCATTTCGGCGCTCGGCGTCGGCCTCGCGCAGGCGCGTTACGACAAGCTCCACGGAGATGCGAAGTCGCAACTCGATGCGGCGCAGAAGAAACTCGACGACGGCAAGGCGAGGATTGCCGACGGCGAGCAGCAGATAACCGACGGCGAGGCCAAGCTCGAGCAGGGCCGTGCCGAGCTGGACAAGGCGCTTGCCGACGGCGAAGCCGCGCTCGCGAGCGGCTACAACACGCTCATGGAAGGCGAAGCCGTCAAAGCCCAGGCAGAGGCTTCGCTCGCGGACGCCAGAGCGCAACTTGACGAAGCGCGGGCCGGGCTCGACGCGGTCGACGCCGCCAAGGCGGAGGCTCAGGCCGCGGCAGACGAGATGCGGGCCTACAAGGCCGAGCAGGACGCCGCGCTCTCTTCCGGCAAGATCACCCAGAAGGAATACAACGACAATCTCGACCGCCACGGGGCGCAGATGAACGCGCGGGTGGCGCCGATTGCCGAGCAGACCGGCACGTCCGTGCCGAGCATCAACCATGCCAACTACGGCCAGGCGATCGCCGCCCTGGATTCCGCCGTCTCCAACGTGGACAACACGACCGTGACGGTCAACGGCGAGACGATGACCATTGCGGAGGCGCGCGACCGCGTCGCGGAGTACGAGCAGGAAACCGAAAACGCGCAGGCGACGCTCGATGCGAAGACAGCCGAGCTGAACGACGGCTGGGCGCAGTACTACGCCGGCCAGCAGGAGCTCGAGAACAGGAAGGCCCAAGGCGAGCAGGAGCTCGCCGACGGCGAGGCCGAGCTCGAGAACGCGAAGACGCGGCTGGCGGACGCCAAGGCCGAGGTCGCCGAGAACGAACCCAAGCTTGACGCGGCGAAGGAGAAGGTCGCCGCCCTGAAGAAGTTCGACTGGTCAGTCCTGCCGCGCTCGTTCAACGCGGGCGTGGTCGAGGTCGTCACGTTCAGCGACGTCACCGCCAACCTGAGCATTTCCATGGCCGCCCTGTTCATCATCGTGGGCCTGCTCGTCAGCTATTTCGCCGTGAGCCGCATCGTGCACGAGCAGGTGACGCAGATCGGCACGAAGAAGGCGCTCGGTTTCAGGAAAGGCGAGATCACGACGAGTTTCCTGCTCTACTCGGGCATTGCCGTGCTTGCGGGCGTCATCGTCGGCGCCCTGGTGGCTTACGTCATCGTCGAGGGCATCATCGGCGGCGTGCTCGCGGGAATGTTCGCCTTCGGCACGTATCCTGCGCATTTCGGCTGGCCGTTGTTCCTCGTCATGGGCCTGCTCGAGCTCGTGCTCATTCTCGCAGCCACCTATCTGGCGTGCCGCCGTGTCCTGAAAGAGCACGCCATCGAGCTGCTGCGCGGCGAGAAGCCGCCTGCGGGCAAGACGCGCTTCTACGAGAAATGGGGCATCTGGGAGAAGGTGCCGCTGTTCGTCCAGACCATCGTGAACAACTGCGTGAACGACAGGCGGCGCGTGCTCTCGACCATCGTGGGCGTCGCGGGCAGCACGGCGCTCATCGTCACGGCCATCACGCTGAACAACGACGTTATGAAAAGTTACGACCGCCAATACCAGGACGTGTACGGCTTCAACGCGATCGCGTACGTGGACAGCGGGGTGGAAGGCGCCATCGGCGAGGTGGAGTCCGCGCTTGAGGGCGAGGGCGCCACGGCGACGCGCGTGTTCATGAAGCGCTACCTTACGGACCAGCCGAACGGGAAGAGCGCGCCCATGCGCGTCGTCGTGCCGTTCGACGACGACTCGTTCCAGCGGGTATACCACGTGAACACCCTGTCCGGCGCGCCGCTCGACCTGGCGGGAGGAAAGGGGGCGTGGGTTTCCCAGGCCTATGCCGAGCACATGGGGGTGAAGGTGGGCGACGTGGTTACCATCGACGGCGGCGATGGCAAGAAGCACGAAGTGCCCATACTGGGCTTCTACGAATTCTGGCTTACCTACCACGAAATGGTCATGGGCTTGGGCTATTTCCAGGAGGAGTTCGGCGAAGCTTCCGCATCCGCCGTGCTGGCGCAGACGGGCGACAAGGCCGTGGGAGACGTCGAGCGGGCGATAGCGCGCGTCGAAGGCTTCGATTCCATCGTGGACGACGCCACCTACCAGCACCAAAACTTCGAAACCTTCTCGTCGGTATCGAGCGCGGTCGTTGCCATATACCTGGCGCTTGCCGCCCTTATGGCGGTCGTCGTGCTGCTGAACCTGAACGTCATGTTCATCGAAGAGAAGAAGCGCGAGCTTATCGTGCTCATGATAAACGGCTTCAGCGTAAGGGATGCGAAGCGCTACGTTTCGTACGATTCGGTGGTGCTCAGCGTGATTGGCATAATCGTCGGCATTGCCCTGGGCTGCCTGATGGGGTCGCTTACGGTCGCGGCCATCGAGCCGCCCACGGCCACGTTCGTGCGGGACCCGGACATGATAGCCATAGTCGTCGGCATCGTGGGCAGTGCGGTGCTCACAATCATCATGGGCGCAATTGCCCTGCGCCGCATTCCTCGGTTCCAACTGACAGACATCAACAAGCAATAGCGCGAAAACGGCGGTAATTCATTCGAAGCAAGGGGGCGCGGCATTGTGAACGGTCAGGCGAACATGAAACGGATAAGTGGGCTTTTGGCCGTAGCGACCCTTGTTGCGCTTGTCGTGCACATTGCCGTGCTGGGCATATTCAACCAGCATGTGCTGAAGGTGCACGGCAACGACAGCAGCGCCGCTTCGTACATGGAAATCGACACGCGCAAGGACTCCACCAGCACATGGCTGAAGCGCGACTACGACCTGGCGGGCCAGACGGTCGACCTGACGGGCGCCACGATCGACGGCACGTTGCACAACACATCCGGCGACACGATGGCGGATTGGGCGCTTCGCATCAACATCGTGGGCGACTGCCTTATAAACCAGGCATGGAACGGCGAGGTCGAAATACACCAGAACGTGGGAACAGCCGAAGAAGCCGTGCAGCGCATGAACCTTCAGGACTACAATCTGGAAGACGTGCAACTTGCCCATTACTACGACGGCGACCTGCTCATTCCCCTGCATGCAGGCGATTTCGTGCTGTACTTCCCAAGCCAGAAATTCAAGGAAGCGCCGCTTGCGGGCAACGACAGCGCGAAGATCGGCGTCATCTTCTACTATCTGGATTCAATCGACCTTTCCGATTACGATCTGGAATTCCGCTACGAGCGAACCTTCACGCAGGGCCCCACGTTCCTGCTGTTCGGGTTCCTGTTCGTGTTGTGCGCGGTATGCGTCCTGGTGTGGCTGATCGGCGAGCGTGCCTACAAGCGCGCGCAAACCGAGATGGAGCTTCGCAAGGCGGGGCTGTCGTCGCTGTCGGACATGTACGCGGCAATATACATCATCGACATAGCCTCCGATGAGATGACCCCCGTTTCCGTGGACGAGCACACGCAGAGAAAGCGCCTCTGGTCCGTTGGAGCCAGGAAGTTCCTGGGCAAGATTGCCGCCGATGCCGCAGAGTCGTACCGCGACGTCGTGGCAGAATTCACGAACGTGGACACGCTGGCGGCACGGCTGCAGGAACGCAACAGCATCGTGTG
>DMNP01000336.1:0-2477 GCA_003452695.1 Eggerthellaceae bacterium | reverse complement strand
GTGTGCGAGTTCGTCAGCGGCACCTATGGCTGGTCGAGCATGCGCTTCTTCGCGCTGGACCGCATCAAGGGCGAGCCGATTGAAAAAATCGTGTGCACCGTGCAGGACATAAACGACGAGAAGCTCGAGCTGGACCGGGTGGAGCAGCGCGTAAGCGCGGCGGAATCGGAAAGCAGGGCGAAGAGCACCTTCCTGGCGAACATGTCGCAAGAGGCGCAGGGCCCGATTCGCGAGATGCTGGACCTGAACGACCGCATCCTTGCCGAGAGCGGCGAAGAGCGCATCCGCGCATATGCAGCCGAGCTGCGCAGCGCAGGCGATAGCCTTGTGGCCTTCGTGGACAGCATCTTGGACTATTCGGAACTCGAAGCCGGCAGGTTGCGCTTGGCCCCTGCGAATTACGCGCTGAATCAGCTGTTGGCCGACACGGTGGGCGATGTCGGACCGCTTATGAAACGGCGCGGTCTGACCTTCGAGCTGGAAGCGTCGCCGGACATCCCGAACGGCCTGCATGGCGACGGCGTACGTTTGAAGCAGGCGATAGACGGCTTGCTCGTGGCGGGCGCGAACGCCCTAGATTCGGGCAGCGTGAAGCTTTCGCTGTTCGGCAAGACCGGCCCGGGCACCGTGCACCTGCTGGTATCCGTGCGGGCAGCGCAGGGCGATGCGACCGAGCCGGCAAACGCGCAGCCGAGCGACCGGCACGCATGGCCGGGCATCGATGCCAAAGGCGCCGGCAAAGGCGTTGGCATGGGGTTGGTCGTAGGCCTGCTTTCGCTTATGGACTCCGAGCTGAAGCTCGTGCAATCCAACGGCGCCTGGTACGAATGCTATTTCGAAGTGGACCAGGCCGTCGTCGACGCCACGCCCGTCGGCGCGATTGAAGGGCGGGTCCAGTGGTAACCGCCAGTTATGCCATATGCCTTGCCGTCTCGGTGCTCGTTGTCATATACATGGCGCTGAAGGGCTACGAGAGCCTGGACGGGTTGTACTGGTCCATTGCGATTATCGTGCCGGTCATCATAATAGGCTATTGGCTTTCAGTCCAGGCCGAATCGCCAGAAGGATCGATTGTCGCGTTTTGCTTCATGAACTTGGGGTCGACGATATTCATGACGGCGGTCCTGTTCTCGCTGCTGCGCGATATCGGCGCGTCGCCGCGGCCGTGGGTGGTCGGCATTGTGTTGGGAATTGCGTTTTCCCAGGTGCTCGTAGTTTTGCTGCTGGTTCACGACAACATGGCGAACAATATGGTGCAGGCTTCCTCGGCTGGCATGCAGGGCGTCTTGCTCCGAGAGGCGTTCTGGGAACCGTTGCGATACGCGCAGTGCGCGTACCTTCTGGCCATAGCCGTTACGATTATCGGCATCGTCGCCATCGTGCGGGCCGATGGCAAGGCCTACGCGCGTCGCGTGCCGATGTCGTACACCGTGTTGGCGGGGCTGGGCGTGGCGGCCTTCACGCTCGAGCCGTTCCTGGGCCTGAAGTTCTCGCTGCTGCCGTTCATATACGCGACCGCTTCCGCAGTAGTTGCCCTTAGCTACGATGTCGTGCATTCGCACGACATCGCCAGCATCATATCCAGCGAGGAGAGGCACCATGCAGGCCGGGGCTATATCGCGCTCAGCTTGGACGGGCGCTTCCTCAGCTGCAACGAACAAGCCCGTGCGTACTTGCCGGAGCTTTCGCAGCAGCGCGTCGATGCTGCATTCGACCGCGAAAGCAAGGTCGGGTCGCTCGTTTACGACCTCATCGAGGACTATACCGGCAAAAGCGCCGCCACGGCATCGTTCCGCACGGGCGACATGGCCTGCGCGTGCAGCATGACGGGTTTCACTTTGCGTAGGGGCGGCGACGACCAGGGCTATCTTATCGACATCCGCGATGCTACGCACGAGCAACGCGCCCTGGACATCTTGGAAGACTACAACCAGACGCTTAACCAGGAAGTGCAGGCGCAAACCGCCCACGTGGAACAGATTCAGCGCAAGATTGTGCTCGGCATGGCCAACATGATAGAAAACCGCGACAGCAACACGGGCGGCCACGTGAAGCGCACGAGCGATGTTATCCAGATATTGGTTCAGGAAATTCAAGACCAGGGCTTCATCAAGCTGGACGACGCCTTGGCGCACGACATCGTGCGCGCCGCGCCCATGCACGACCTGGGCAAGATGAGCATCGATTCGACCATCCTGAACAAGCCCGGGCGACTGACGCCCGAAGAGTACGAGATTATGAAAACGCATTCCACCACAAGCGGCCAGATGGTCATGATCCTGCTGGATGGCGTGGAAGAAGAGCACTTCGTGAAGGTGGCGTACAACGTTGCGCGTTTCCATCACGAGCGCTGGGATGGAAAGGGCTATCCGGAGGGTCTGGTGGGCGAGATGATCCCCCTCGAGGCAAGGATCATGGCCGTGGCGGACGTGTACGATGCGCTGGTCAGCAAGCGCGTGTACAAGGAGCCCATGAGC
>DMNP01000159.1 GCA_003452695.1 Eggerthellaceae bacterium | reverse complement strand
GTGAAGAAGGGAACCAAGAAGGGAACCTATACGCTGAAGGTGGCCTGCACCGCCGCTGCCAAGGGCAGCTACGCCAAGACCACCGTGAAGAACGTGAAGCTCGTCGTGAAGGTGAAATAGGACGCGCAACGTTGGGGGC
This sequence comes from Eggerthellaceae bacterium, assembly GCA_003452695.1. Taxonomy (GTDB): domain Bacteria; phylum Actinomycetota; class Coriobacteriia; order Coriobacteriales; family Eggerthellaceae; genus UBA9715. The sequence continues at coordinate 5,164 of DMNP01000159.1, read as the reverse complement.
GCACCGCATATGCGGGGTACGTCTCCAACGTTGCAAAATGCGCTAATATCTTGCACACAGTCGGCCCGATGCGTCCAACCTGGTTGGGCGCATCGGGCGTATTGGCGTGTGGGGCAGGTCGATCCGAAAGGGGATGCTGGCATGAAGGCATTGCACGATTCGCGAAACGAAACGTATCGCGCACCGTATGGCGCGGTGGAGCTGGGCACATCGGTGAACCTGGCAATAGACATAGAGGATGCGCCGGGCGCAACGGCGAAGCTGCGCACGTGGGTGGACGGCAGGGGAGAGATGTTGTACGACATGACGCCGGTCGCCCTCGGAGACGCGGATGCGCCGATGACCGCAGGCGAGGCGAGTGCGGCAAGCCCTGAAGCCGACGCTGGCGCGGCGGTTGCGGGAGCGGCGGTTTCCGAAGGCCCCGTGCGCTACTGCGCCACCCTTGCGCCGGACGAACCGGGCATCGTGTGGTACCAGTTCGTTCTTGAAGATGCGGATGGAAACGCCCTGCGCTACGGCGCATGCGATGGGCGCACCGGCGGAGAGGGCAGGCTCGCGTCCTGGGAGCCGCCTAGCTTCCAGCTTACCGTGTTCGACCCCGCGTCTGCTGCGGCTGCAACGCCCGATTGCAACTGGAACGACTGCCTCGTGGACTATCTCTGTGGAAGGAAGAGCGCCTACGACCTTGCAGAAACGGTGGAATCGCTGCGCGAGAACTGCCCGGCCAGCGCATTCGATGCATCGTTCGACCTTGTGGCAATTGCCGATCGCTCGCGCCTGATGGTCGAGCTTGCAGGCGCTCGGCCAGACCAGGAGAATCGCTGCGACATCGACGAGGGTTCGTGGGGGCAGGCCAAGGGCCGTCTGTGGTGCGCGAGCCTCGTGCAGCTGCTCGGCGGCGGTGCCTGCACGCCCGATGCGGCGGCGCCCGGTTTGGCGGCGCTGGCCGACAATGCAGAAGAGGGATTGGAAGAAGCGCCCGATGCGCCTGAGGATTGCGCTGCCAGCGGAGCGCCCGCAGGGGATGCTGCCGGCCTTTCGCGGCTGACATCGGCCAACGACCTGGGCTCGCTTGTGCGTGCGTGGGAAGCGCTCGATTCCGATTGCGGGGCAATCGTTGGCAACGTTGCAGATTTGCGCAGCACGCTTGCTCTGTTCGGACCCGGCCGTTCCCGGTTCTGCGCGCTGAACGACGATGTGCTGGCCGTCTGGCGGCATGGCTCCGAAACCGCGGGCGGCATGGCTGGTGCCGGCGGTGCGGACAGCGCGGGCAGCACGGGCAATGCTGACGCTCCAACATGCGCGGGTGCCGCCGCGAATGCATGCATCCTGGTCAACCGTTCGCTCCATCATGCCCACGACGTGCGCGTTCCCCTGGCGGGAGCCTTCGCAAGCGAGCTGATATCGGGGCACGGCGTAGACGTGCAGCGCTGCGCGTCCGCCGATGCCCCCGCCGCGGCGCAAGCCGCGTTGGGCTCCGCGTGCGTGCACATGGGCCCGCTGGGTTCCGCCATCCTATACTTCCACGACAGCCCCCGGCTGGAGCGTCCGATGCAGCCGGGAATCGGCGTGCTTGCCCATATTACGAGCTTGCCCGGCCGCGGCAGGGGCACGCTTGGCAAGCCCGCGCGCAACTTCGTGGACTGGCTGGCCAAAGCCGGCATGCACTACTGGCAGGTGCTGCCGGTGAATCCGACCGACGTGTTCGGCAGCCCGTATGCGGGCATCAGCGCCTTTGCGGGAAACGACCACCTTATGGAAGCGCCCTCTGGGCAAGCCGGGCGCTCCGGCGCCGCCGGCACGGCGGACGCCATGGCCGCAGCAGGCGACGAGGCGGCGAATGCGGATCCGGCAGCCTATCGCGCGTTCTGCGAAAGCGAGCGCGATTGGCTGGAGCCCTATGCCGCCTTCCGGGCCATCCGCCGGAAGCTGGCGACCAACGCTATGTGGCAGGACTGGCCGGAGCCGTACCGGCGCTACGACCCCGCCGTAGTCGAGGCCGATGACGAGCTGCGCTCCTGCGCAGAGCGCTGGCGCCGCATCCAGTTCGCCTTCGAGCGGCAATGGCATGAACTGCGTGCCTATGCCAACGAGCGTGGCATCGCAATCGTCGGCGACATGCCCATCTATGTAAGCGCCGACAGCTCCGACGTATGGGCCAATCCCGATCTGTTCCAACTTGGAGCCGACGGCAAGCCCGACTTCATCGCGGGATGCCCGCCCGATGCCTTTGCGCTGGAAGGACAGGTCTGGGGCAACCCGCTCTACGACTGGGATGTGCTGCAGGCGGACGGCTATGCCTGGTGGATGCGCAGGTTGCAGCGCGCCTTCGACCTGTACGACTACGTGCGGCTGGACCACTTCATCGGCTTCTTGCGCTATTTCAGCATTCCGGCAGGCCAGAAGGCCGCGGAAGGAACGTATCGCCCCGGTCCGGGGCTTCGGCTGTTCCAAGCGGCGTTCGACCGCTTCGGGCCCCTGCCCATCATCGCCGAGGACCTGGGCGCCATAACCCCGGCTGTGCGCGCCCTGAGCGCTGCGTGCGGTTTCCCGGGCATGGACATCGTCCAGTTCGCCGACGGCAACGACCCGCTGGCGGGCTATTTCCCGCGCCCGGAAAAGATTGCCTACACGGGCACGCACGACAACCAGACGCTCGTCGGCTATGTGCACGACCGCTATCCCAACCTGGACGCGCGGGCTGGCGCCTCCCAGCTGGCCGAGGCGGCTGCCGCATGCTCGGCCGACGTGTGCATCTTGCCCCTGCAAGACATCATCGGGCTGGACGACGACGCCCGCATGAACGTGCCCGGCACCGCCGAGGGCAACTGGGTGTGGAAGGCCAAGGCTGCGGACGTGAAGGCGGCCCTGCCGCGCGCCCGCCAACTGGCCGACCTGCACCGCGCCAGCCGATAGGACGATGCGCAGCCTCGGAGGCCATGCATCATCGGCTATTGCGCGAAAATCGTGTTTGAACGCGGCGGCGAAACTACTAGAATAGGCGCAAGGGAATTCGCCGACAAAACAGAGCGGGTTCTCGGAAGGGGGCGCATGCCCCAGGGTAATCGGTATAGGAGGTTCTGAATGAAACAGACGCAGCTTTTCATCAATGGCGAGTTTCTCGACAACGGCGACCGCGAGATGCGGCAGAACATCAATCCTGCCACGGAAGAGGTAATCTCCGAATTCCCGATGGCGACCGAAGAAGATGTCGCCGCCGCAGTCGACGCTGCCTTCGAGGCCCAGAAGAGCTGGGAGAAAGTCCCCGCTATCGAACGCGCCAACTACCTGATGGAGCTGGTCGAGCTCGTGAAGGAAAACCAGGACGTTCTGGCGCGTGCCACTTCGGAGGAAATGGGGAAGCCCATCGCCCAGTCCACCGACGAAGCCGGCTGGCTTGCGGCCTATATCCAGTACTTCGCGGCAATGGCTCGCCATATAAAGGGCGAGATTATCGAGTCCGACCGTCCCAACGAGAACATCTTGCTGTACAAGATGCCCATCGGCGTTGCGGGCCAGATCATGCCGTGGAATTTCCCCCTGTTCCTTATCGGCCGCAAGGTTGCCCCTGCTCTGATTGCCGGCTGCACCGTGGTGCTGAAGGCATCGTCGGACTGCCCGAACGGCGCCTACGAGTTCGCAAAGCTGGTCGAGAAGTCCAGCCTGCCCAAGGGCGTTATCAACGTCATCACCGGTTCCGGCGCGGTCGCGGGCAACGCGCTGGCGGCGAACCCGAAGCTGGGCATCGTCACCGTTACCGGTTCCACTGCCGTGGGCAAGAAGATCATGAAGGCTGCCGCCGACAACGTCACCAAGGTCTCGCTCGAGCTCGGTGGCAAGGCACCCGTCATCGTCATGAACGACTGCAAGCTGGATGAAACGGTCGAGCATGTCATCAACTCGCGTGTGTACAACTCCGGCCAGGTGTGCAACGCGGCCGAGCGCGTGTACGTTCAGAAGGGCATCGCCGACGAGTTCGTCGCAAAGATCGTCGAACGCATGAAGAAGGTAACGTACGGTCCGGCCCTTGGCGGCGACTTCGACATGGGCCCGATGGTGAACAAGAACCAGCAGGAGCATGTTATCGAGCTCGTTCAGTCCGCTATCGACGAAGGCGCGACCATCGAATGCGGCGGCAATGCGGTAACGGTCGACGGCAAGGGCTACTTCTTCGAGCCGACGGTCATCACGGGCGTGAAGCACGAGAGCCGCGTTATGGTCGAAGAGATCTTCGGCCCGGTGCTGCCCATCACCACGTTCGAGACGCTGGACGAGGCCATCGCGATGGCAAACGACTGCGAGTTCGGCCTGACCAGCTCTATCTTCACCACCGACTACGACACGGTCATGCGCGCCATGAACGAGATAAAGTTCGGCGAGACCTACGTGAACCGCGAGCACTTCGAGGCCTTCCAGGGCTTCCACCAGGGCGTCCGTGGTTCGGGAATCGGCGGCGAGGATGGCGAGCGCGGCCTCGAGGAATACCTGGAGACTCACATCAACTACATCGACTGGGACCTGAACCGCAACAAGCAATAGGCGGCGCGAGACCAGTACGTGCGCGTTGCTAAGCGCGCAGCAACGGGGGCGGCACCTTGGTGGTGCCGCCCTTCGTAATGCCCGCGCTCTTTTATTTCCAAGAGGCGTACAATTGCACGGAAAGGAACGAGGAGGAATTCGTGGACAAGATGGTCATGTATTACTGGGGCCCGTGCCCCACGTGCGCGATTGCCACCAAATTCGCGGACGAGCACGGCATCGCGCTCGACCTGCGCGATGTTGAACAGGTCGAGCCGTACAACGAGCTGCTCGCACTTGGCGGCGATGCGAACAAGATTCCCTATCTGTACGATGGCGCGCAGCTCGTCGAGGGCATCGATGCCGTCATGGACCGCTTGAAGGCGCTGGCCTAGCGATGCAGCGCAAGGCGGCAGAGGATGCCGATTCCAAGGCAGAACCGTCGGGTGCGGCGCAACCGCGCCTGTTCACCGCAGTGTTTGTGGCCATCGTTGCCGCAACGCTGTTCTGCTATATAACGGGCCAGGGGCTGAACTCGGGCACGTCGGTCTACATCGATCGGCTCGGGGGTTCTGCCACGCTTGCGGGCATCGGTGCCGCCGTGTTCTCGGCGGCGGCCATTGTCGGGCGAATCGTCTCCGGGCCG
>DMNP01000032.1 GCA_003452695.1 Eggerthellaceae bacterium | reverse complement strand
TGACTTTCGCCTCAACGGTTTCGAGTTATTCGATTGGCGAGCACTTTAACCTATTATGGTGAATATAGTCAAGTTATTTTTTCGAACCTCGTTTCAGTTGTCTTCGCCTTCGGCTTTCGCGCGCTCGTTCTCGGTGCGGCGCTTGGAGTAGACGACCATGGCCGCACCTGCGGCGGCTGTTACCGCGAACACGCCAGGCAGGGCGTTGAACGGATCGCCCGTCTTCGGGGCTGCAGCCGCCTTAGTGCTGCTGGCCTTGCTGCTGGAGCTGGAGCCTGAGTTGCCACCCGAATCCGAACCGGAACCCGCGCTCGAGCCGCCGTCCGGGCCGGCATCAGGGTCTGTGACCTCGATGGTCGGGTCGAACAGCTGCACGTCGTAATTGTCATCCACCTCGAAGTCGTCGACCAAATCGATATTGTCTTCAAGATCGTCGTAGTCGAAGCGATCGTCGTAGTCGTCGCCCTCGAAGAACGAAATCGAGCCGGGCATGTCGATGACGTCATAAGGCTCGCCGTACTTGGCATCGTAGTCGTCCTCGTTCGTTCCGACGACGTATTCGTATGCGTTCGCGTCATCGTAGGCGTAGGACTCCAGATGGTCGCCGTCAAGGTATCTCACGGAGGACTCGTCGTTCCCATCGCCGTCCGCCTGCGTGGAAAGGACCGCCGCCGTCTTCAAGGCACTGCCGGAAGTGGAAGCGGCAACGGGCGCCACCACAACGTCAACGGCCTTGACGCACACCTTCTTCCTGCCCTGCCAACCGGCAGGGATGGTGAGCCCCACACGGTAAACCGCGGTCTTGCCCGGGGCGAGCGCGAAGTCGTCTTCCACGTCTTTCAGCTTGCCGTTCTCGGAGGGGTTGTAGTTCGACTCCGTCAGCGTTTCGGCCGAGAACGTGACCTTCTTCGTGCTCTCGACTTTCTTGCTGCCTTGCTCCATGAGCTGGGCGGTGAACCCAGAGATGTACGTGTTGCCATCGTTGCGCACCGTCAGGTCGAACAAGGCCTCGGTGTTCGGGTAGGCAAACGTCGAAATCGCCTCGCACCCAATGACGTTGGCGCATTTCACGAATGGTATGGTCGTGTAGTACATGTCGGCATGCGCCTTCTGCGCATCGACGACATCGGTGCTGAGGAAGCCGACCGAATCGCTCGAGACGTTCGCCACATTGAGGTCATCCAAGTCGTAATTGACCTCGGCGAACACGAACGGGTCGCTGAACTTTCCGTTGCGCAAGCGGCAGGCCATGATGCGGTGGTCGTTGATTCCCCGCACCGGTTTCGATTCCAGTTTGCCGTCTTTCGACACTTCGTACGTGTAGCCGCCGGCCGTCTCCTCCTCTTTCTTGGTTTTCTCGTTGACCTTCTTCAGGTTCTCGCGCACAGTCGGGTAGAACAACAAGGTACCCGTGGGGTCGATCCCGAACGACCTGATCGCGAATTTCTTGGGGCCGATCTCGGTGAATTTCGGCTGCGGGGATGCGCCATCGAGCCCGGTGAATTCCACGCTTTGCAGCTTGCCGTCCACCGCGGCGAGGAACTTCCCGTCATGGCCGCACCAATCGACGAGCTTCAGCAGGTCGAACGTCTTGTCGCTGCTGATCATGTCCTCCGTCGTGCTTTTCTGCCATAGCTTAGCTTCAAGGATGCGTGTGCGCTGAACGTTGTTGTCAGTAATGATGTGAATGACCGAAGTGAGAATACGGTAATGATAGGAGTGTTTGGAGCCGTGCAGCGTGACGATGTTGTAGCCGCTGTTAATGTCCCTGCGAAGGCGCTTGCTGCAGCTGAGCTCGTAGACGGTGGGGTCTTGGTTGTCTTTCGACATCTCGCTGAGGTCGAACATCAGCATCTTCGTTGCATCGTAATCGTTAGCTACCGTGCTCGTCGAGCACAAGCCAACTGAAACGCGCACATCGTCCGTCTTGTCGCTCATGATCAAATCCGGCTTGGTCGCAGCGCGGTCAAGGAACATGCAGAACAGCTCGTTATTGGAACGGTTCGGCAATTTCGGGTTAAAGGGGTCTTTTTCCTCGTCCTCGACGTATTGGATATGCGGACATGAGAAGTTGTGGTAAGCGTACTTCTCTGATTCCTTGGTGTTGAATTTGTAATTGCGCGCCCAGAACCCGTGGGCAGAGGTGCCGCGGCCCCAATCGCTTTGACCGTCCCATTCCTTGGTAACGTCGAGCCGGACGTGCTGGAACACCTGGTCGGTTGCAACCTGCCCGAATTTCGCGCCGTCTTCGCGCACGCCCGAGATGATGAAGAACTGGAGCGATTGATACGACTTGTCCAGATTGGTGAGGCATACCACGTCGAAATCGTAATCGTACAGATCGTTGCGGTTGATCTTGACGCCTTTGTCTTTGTAGATCGCCGGTTCGAAATCGATGACGACGAGCTTGCCGGCGGGCTTCTGCGCCGTTTGCAGCACCTGGCCCACAACGCGCGTGCGAATCTTGTTGTCCACCTTCACGGCGGCGATGCGGAACATGACCGCCTTGCCATACACCGAGATGACCTTCACGCGCGGGTCGCTCAGCACGTTCTTGGCGATGCACTGCTTCGAACCGGGTTTTATGCCCGATTCGGAGGCGATCTGGATGTTCTCGGTGACGTTCTTCAAGGCGTCGAGCGAATAGCTGTGCCCCTGCAGAAGCGCGGAATAGTTGCCCGCCTTCGCCGTGGGAGTTGTTTCTTTCGACGTGTCGTCCTGCGCTTTCAGGGCAGGCGAGGAACCCGCCGTGAGGGCAGAGCCGCCTTTGGCGTTGACCGTGCGCGTTGCCACAGTGCCCGGCGTTTCGAATGATGCGATGCGATAGGTCATGCCATCGTCGGTTGTGAGCTCCTCAACGACGAGCTCGCCCTGTGCAGCCGGGTCTTCATCCGATTGCGTGGAGAGGCCCTGCTCCACGATAACGCCCTCGCCCTCGAACTCTGCCAGCCAGTCGTTCATCACGGCTTCCTCTGGCGGGTTCTTGGCGAAGTATTCGGCGAACGTTGGAGGCTCCACCTCTTCGTCTGCCTGTGTGCTCAGGCTGCTTGACTCCCAGCTGTCATACAGCTTCGGCTTCGCATAGCTCCAAAGGTCGATGGGCATCGTGAAGAACAGCAGCTGGATGACGATCCTCACCTGAGCCGCCAAGCCGAGGACCGTATGCGGGTTTTTCGCATTGGAGTTTCCCGAAGGCAGGGCGCCC
>DMNP01000397.1 GCA_003452695.1 Eggerthellaceae bacterium | reverse complement strand
ACGCGGCCATGCCATACAGGTCCTCGAAAGCTATCGGGCGGACACGAGCTCGGTCGTGGATTTGAAAGTGGCGCTTGGCCTTTCAAACGATTTGGCCGAATGGGAAATTCACGCCATGAAGCTCGTCGCCGTCGCCCACGGATTGGAGCAGGTTCCCGACGCCATAGCCGAAGACCAGCTTTCCGCAGCCGAGCAGGCGGCTTCGGACGACGAGAAGATTGCCGAGGCCCGCAGCCTCGTGCTCGGCGAGGAATACGACACGATGAAGCAGCAGATAATGGAGCGGGTCGAGGCTGCCACATCCGACCTTATCGCCGATTTGCACGAAGAGCAGGCCGCCAACCATGAAAGCATGCAAACCAGGCTGAACGGGCTTCTTGCGCTCGTGGCCGCGCTCTTCCTCATCGTGCTGGTCGCATTGGTGTACACGTTGGTAAATGTGCTGAAGCCGATCGACCGGTACATCGAGAGCATCCGGAACGGCCAGAAGCTCGACCGTGCCGGGTCGTCCGAAATGCGCTATTTCGCCGACGCGTACAACGCGGTGTACGACGCCAGCGTGCACCGCACCATGCAATTGCGCATGATGGCCGAGCACGACGGCCTGACCGGTTTGAAGAACAGGCGCGCCTACGACATCTACATTTCGGAGAACCACGACGACATCGCCCTCATTATCGTGGACGTGGACCACTTCAAGCAGGTGAACGACAAATACGGGCATACGGTGGGAGACGCCGTGCTGAAGAAGGTGGCAGATGCCATTCGCGGCGCTTTCCGGTCCTCGGATTTCACGAGCCGCATCGGCGGCGACGAGTTTGCCATAATCATGACGCGGATGCGCCCCGAGTTGCGCGCGGTGGTGGAGGAGCGCATCGCGTCCGTGCGCGCGGCGGCGGGGGAGAATTCCGATGGCACGCCGCCCGTCACGCTTTCCATAGGCGTTGCTTTCGGCGGTGCCGATAGCCTTCCCGACGAGGTGTTCCGCAAAGCCGACGGAGCCCTGTACCTCGTGAAGGAAAAGGGCCGGGATGGCTACGCCTTCGCCGGGGACGGCGGGGGGCAAGCCGACTAGCCGCGCCTGTGGCTGGAGCATTGCATAGAACAACCAGGCAGTTTTATGCATTGGCTTCCGCCGATTCCGGATGTGGACACGATGGCCGATCTATACCATGCCATCACCGAGGTCGAGGCGCTCAACTATTGCGCGCGCTTCGATTCGTCCCCGCCGTCCTCGAATGAATATAACTGCCTGGTCGTATTATTCACTCTTACATAAAACGTGCACATTTGTGCGCTCGCGATGAAGTCGGAGTATCATAGTTCGCCATGCGCGTTCCGCGCTGCGAAAACCAATGGCGTTTGAAAAGAGGGATTTTCAGCATGAGCAATTGCATCGTGGCTCAATCGGGCGGACCGACGTCCGTCATCAACGCAACCGTTGCCGGCGTTGTGAAGGGCAACCAGATGAACAAGATATACGACCACGTATACGGTGGCCTGAACGGCATCGAGGGCATTCTTGCCGAACGATTCGTCGACCTGACCGACATGACCGAGGAGGAAAACCGCACTTTGCAGCAGACGCCGTCTTCGGCGCTCGGGTCGTGCCGCTACAAGATGAAGCGCGAAAACGTGGAGGATTTCGAGAAGCTCATCGCCATAATGGACAAGTACGACATCGAGACCATGTTCTACACGGGTGGAAACGATTCCATGGATACGGTTGCCGCCCTGAGCGAATACGCCGCCGAAAAGGGCATTGCAAACAAGCGGTTCATCGGCTGCCCGAAGACGGTCGACAACGACCTGGTGGTCATCGACCACTGCCCGGGCTTTCCGTCGGCTGCCAAGTTCATCGCCATGACGGCACTCCAGACCTGGCTCGACGTAACCGTGTACCCGAGTTCGCGCCAGGAGGTCTTCATCCTGGAAACCATGGGCCGCGATGCCGGATGGCTGGCGGCGTCGGCCTGCCTGAGCGGCAAGATCGACATCCTCATCCTGCCCGAGGACACGTTCGACAAAGACTTGTTCCTGGAACGCGTGCGCGCATGCATCGCCAACAAGAGCAAGTGCTACGTGGTGGTGTCGGAAGGCGCCCGCTATGCAGACGGCACCTACATTTCCGCCGGCGAGTCGAAGAACGACCACTTCGGCCATGCGGTGCTTGGCGGCGCCGGCGAGGCGCTCGAGCAGATGATCCTGGAATCGGGAGCCGCCCCGCGCTGCAAGGTGCAAGACCTTGCCTCGGCGCAGCGCAGCCACGCCACCGAGCAATCGCTCGTCGACCGCACCGAAGCGTACCGCCTGGGCCTGTCGGCTCACATGCACTCTGCGGACAAGTCCTTCACGGGCAAGATGGTGGGCATGAAGCGCCGCCCCGGCGACGTGTACGACGTGGAATACTTCACCATCGACGCAAGCGAGGTCGCCAACTACGTGAAGCACTTCCCGACGGAATGGATACTTCCCGAATACCGCGGCATCACCGAAGAGGCCTATGCCTACCTTCGCCCGCTTATCGAAGGCACGCCGTACATAACCTACAAGGACGGTCTGCCCGCCTTCATCGAGCCCTTCTACATGCGCGAAGAAGCACGGGTTTAGATGATGAGATGGTGCGCTACTTTCTAAGGTAACGCACCATCCCCGCCCCCAAAAGCACCCCAGCCTCGCCAGGGAACGTCCCCATGACACACGACACGCTCCCCACGAGTAGCCCAGCCGCGCCGGGGGACGGCCCCGCGCGCCCTGGGCCGGCATGATCGGCCGGCGCCCTCCCAAGCGCGGTTATCGCGGGGAAAAGGCGCGAGGGGGCGC
>DMNP01000307.1:9961-10388 GCA_003452695.1 Eggerthellaceae bacterium | reverse complement strand
GCATCATGCTGGACACGGGGCACCTTATGAGCACCAACACCAAGCTGCGCACGCAACTCGAAGCTGCCGACTACGTGTGCCGCATGTTCGACGACCACGGCGACCTGGGCGATGCCGTGCGCGCGCTTCACCTGCACAAATCGCTTTCGGGCGAATACGTGGAAGGAGCGGGCTATCGCGTGCCCGACGATTGCGTGGGCAGCTACTGGGACAAGTATTCCCGCTGCTACCGCCATGTTACGCAAATCGACCGCCACGAGCCCTGGGACGACCCCGCCGTGGCGCGCATGGTGGCCCACCTGAACCCGCAGTGGATAAACCACGAGCTGTCCGCCTGGCCCCGCGAACCCCATTTCGCCGCCGTGCGCACCCAACGCGCCGCCCTCGGCTACGGGGAATGATGCAGTGTGTCAGGGGGACGTTTCTC
>DMNP01000307.1:9625-9846 GCA_003452695.1 Eggerthellaceae bacterium | reverse complement strand
AGAGAAACGTCCCCCTGACACACTGACACACTGACCGCTTGGGGAACACAAGGCGAATAAACAATTGACAACGAACTTGCGCATACATTACGATGCGCATTGTACCTGCGATGGTCGCAGGTGCACGCTGCTGTGGCTCTGCGGTCTGGGGCGCGGGCGGCCCGGAACAAGGGCGGCCGGCGAAGCAGCCCGCAGCGCTGAACAAGGGAACCGGGTGAGAA
>DMNP01000307.1:0-9529 GCA_003452695.1 Eggerthellaceae bacterium | reverse complement strand
CCGCATCCGTCGGCTGAAGGGCCGGTCATTGGGGGTGACTCCCCGAGAAGGCAGGATGCGGGCGGCAGGCATGAAGCCTGCGACTGCGCGAGCCGGAAGACCTACAGCGAGGCGTACATATCGGGCATGTCGGCCAAAAGGACAGCCGGCACTGCGGGGACGGGTACACCCTCCCCGAGAGGTTTTATTGTCTCTCGGAACCAGGGAATCCCGCACCCTCAGTGCCGAGCTGTCCTTTTTGTTTTCCATGCGCGATGCGCTTCCTGCAGGCGGTTGCCGCCGGCATCTGCTGTCCCTTGCAGCGGATAGGAAATGCGCGATCCGCGCGCAAGAAGGAAGGGAGACGCATATGCGGAAATCCGTAGGAAGCGTCGGCAGAGGGCAGCTGGGCAAGCGCGTTCTCTCCGGTGCGATGGCCGCGGTGCTTGCCGTGGGCATGATGCCCGCGCTCGCATTCGCAGGAGAAGGGGAGGCGCCCGAACCGGCGATGAGCCTCACGGCCGGCATGCAGGCGCAGGAAGATGTCGCGGCAACAAGCATTGCCGCAATCGGCGATGCGACGTATGACACGCTGCAGGCAGCCGTCGATGCCGCACAACCCGGTGATACGATTACCATTCTTGCTGATTCCTCGGACGATACCGGCGCAAAGATAGAGAACAAGACGCTCATCATCGACTTCGCAGGTCATACGCTTTCTGGTGTGGAAGGAGTCAAAGCGCCGGTATTTGGGATGAAAGGTTCGGATGTCACCTTCAAGGACTCTTCTGCTGCCGCTGGAGGCAAACTAGGTGGTATATCCCTTCCTAGCAAAGTGACTGCGGATAATGGTCGCGAAGCACTCGCTTCGAGTCCGTTTGACGTAGAAGGTGGGAAGCTTACGCTGGAGTCTGGCGAATATACGACCCAAGGAACAGTTCGGCTCATTTGGGCCAGCGGGGCAGACATCTTTTTTGGCAAGCAGGGTGCTGATGATGCGCTTCTGCGAATCAACATGGCCAAATCTGGCGGATCTACAAGTGCGGAAATCGTTGGGCAAAGCCCCTATGTGGAGGCTATTAACGTAGAGGTTAACTCTGGGGTGTTTTCAGCCGTTCAATACTTCTCTTCGAGCCTCTTGGGAACAATGACAGTGCGTGGCGGCCAAATTAGCACAGAGCTGGATGCTGCCATAAGCTATGCGGGAACGGAACTCAAAATCGAGGGTGGCACAATTGAAAGCAACGCTTCGAGCGCTATTAACATAACTGGGAACAATTTCAACCTGTCTATGAGCGAGGGGACCCTTATTTCCGATGGAAGCAACTCCGCCATTTCACTCGGATCAAAGGTGTCTGCGGGCAGCATTGAAATAACAGGCGGAAAATTCAGCTCTGTACCGCTGGATAATGTACCGGCTGGCGTAGTAGTAGACTACGGGGATCGTACTGTTGTTTATAAGGACGGGTGGTACACCATTGGCTCTTACGAGGGGCCTGCGATTACAACTAAGGCCTCTGATTTTGGTGAGCTTGTTAAAGGTTTTGCCATTAATGATGTTCAGCTGACGACGTTCCCGAGTCTTGAAAACTGTAAGTTTGAGGTTGTTGATCCCTTGCCGGAGGGACTCACCTTAAATGACGCGGGCATTCTGAGTGGAACGCCGGCTATATCAGGGGATTGCACGTTTTCGGTCAAAGCAATAGATACCTCGGATGAAGGTAACCCGAATTCTGGCGCTATTGCGTCTTATACCGTAACCATCGTTGAGCCCAGCGTTCCAGATTTCATTACCGATGCCTCGTTGCCTGAAGCTTGGACGGGGTTGAACTATAAGGTAACCATAGAAGCTGGCGCTTGCATGCCTTCGAAAGTGACGTATTCGATAGCATCGGGCGAACTTCCTGCGGGCTTAAAATTCGATGCTTCCTCTTGCACGATTTCTGGTAGGCCATCCGGGACGGAGGATAGTGTTTACCGCTTTACCGTGAAAGCGGATAACGGTTACGCGGAAGGAAGCACGAAGGAGTTCTCGATAAACGTGAATGTAACTGGAGGCATTGTTGGCACGACTCCGTATCATACGTTGCAGGATGCAATAGATGCCGGTGCTAGCGAACCGGGAAGCACTATCGGGACTGTTGCAAATGTTGTTGAGAACGTCATTATCCCTGCGGATGCTAATTTGATAGCGTCGAGAATGGATTGCACGGGTCTCCCCGATGGGGGTAGCACGGTAACGAACAATGGAGAAGTGGTAATTAACAACGGCACGATTGTTGCAGGAAGCAAAAACGATCCCGCAGTGAGTAATTACGGCACGATGACCATTAATAGGGCGACGCTCGAGAGCCAAAGCACCGACAATCCGCTTGTGCTTGTTTCGGGACGCGATGCTGCAAAGGCGAAATTGACTCTAATCAATTGCGGACTCAAAGGTGGCAAATACCAAATTGAAGTCGCGGATGGTGGATATTGCACAATTCAGGATAACTGGATTGCCCGCTATTCGAAGAACTCAATTGGCAATGGGGAGCTGAACCAAGAAGGGGCTGCCGTACTCGTTAGGCTGAAGAAGGGCGTTGAGCTTGACGGTCAAATTGTTGTTGGGAAGAACAGCACGATTGACGAAGGAAGCTCCTTGCCGGACGGCTTGTCGTTTGCTAATGGGATATTCGCTGGCGCGCCGACTTCCATAGGCATCTTCGATGTGAAGCTGAACGAACAATACAGTAGGTATTCTGGCAGCATGATTGTTAGATTCCAAGTAGCCGACACCTCAGATCTGGACGCTGCTATCGAGGCGTCCGAAACGGCCAAGGCGGCAAGCGATGAAGCGAATGCCGCTGCTAAAGCGGCAGCTGAAGCAAAAGGGGCGGCTGATTCGGAAGAGGGTGTAGTTGCAAAAGCGGCCGCCATTGAGGCCGCTCAGGAAAAAGCTGAGGCGGCCCTCGAAAAGGCGCAAGCGGCAAAAGCTGCCGCAGATGCTGCTATTGAAGCTGCCGATAATGCGGCTCAGAGCGCAGAGGCGAATTATGTCGATTCTGCTGCTATTGAGCAGGTAGTCAATACCGCTTCAGATTTGCAGGATGCAGCTAATCAGGCGCTTGCTGCTGCGCAGACCGAAACGCAGGTACTGACGGCTGTTGCTGCTGCGTACGGTGCGGCTGCTCAGGTAGTAACAGCTGCCGAAACTGCTCAGAAGGCGGCAGAAAGTGAGCTGGCCGTTGCTAAGGATGCCCAGAAGGCTGCCGAGGATAAGGCCGCAAAGGCCGAGGAGGCCAAGAAGGCTGCCGATGAAAAGACCGCTGCAGCAGAGAAAAAGGCAAACGAGGCTGCCGCCTCCCAGAAGGTTGCCGAGGACAAGGCGAAAGCTGCAGAAGATACTGCTTCCAAGTCGCTGAAGAAGAACACGATGACCGTGAAGGCCAAGACCGTGAAGGCCAAGGCCAAAAAGGCGACGAAGGTTTCGGCCAAGAAGGCGTTCACCGTAAAGAGCGCCAAGGGCAAAGTGTCCTACTACAAGGTGAATGGCAACGCAAAGATCACCGTATCCGCTAAGGGCAAGGTAACGGTGAAGAAGGGCCTTAAGAAGGGCAAGACCTACAAGGTAAAGGTGCTTGTGGTCGCTAAGGGCGACAAGTCTTACGCGCCAACGTTCAAGACCGCCAAGCTTAAGGTGAAAATCACCAAGTAGATTCTTTCAAACCTGCATGGGGGCGCGCCCCCATGCAGGTTTTTTCTGCTACCCCGAGCATTTCCGCCTTGGGATGCAGCAACTGCATCCCAAGGCGGGGCTACTCTCGGACGAATCGGAGGAGGACCATGAAGATTTCTGCAGGGATACAGCGGGTTGCATTGAAGACAACGCAAGTGATAATGGCATGCGTGCTCGCATTAGGGCTCATGCCGGGACTCGCGTTTGCTGGCAATCTCTATGAGGCAGGAGGAATACCGGAAGATGCGTTTGAATTAACGGTGCAGGACGGCGACAATGCTGCACCGGTGCTTGTAGCGGGTGCTGCGCAGGTATCGCGTCACAACGTAGCATTCGAAGACGCCTTCGTCTTTAACCCATCAGTGTATTTCTCCGATCCTGATGGTGACGAGATGACATACCTCGTTGCGGTCGACGGAGGAAAGCCGCAGCCGTGGGATATGAGTGCAGGTTGGCAGCCTACGTCGGTGGGTAGCCATCAGCTGCGCTTCACGGCAAGCGATGGCCAGGCTGTTTCTGCGGCTGCGCATATTGCGAAGCTTACGGTTACGCGTCGCGTTCCGAATCACGATATCACCGTATATTCTATGCAGGACACAGCAATCTCGTTCTATGCATGTGCGGGTTTCGAGGAATACGTCGATATACCTGGCGAATTGCTCGAGTCGACGGGTCCTGAGACGAAAGAGGTCGAAGGCGTCGGCACGATGAGCGCTTGGACTGTGAGCGTCCCCTTCGATACGGATTTCATCTCGTATCGTGGTGAATGGGCTAATGGGTCGGTTCATGCAGGTCAGAGCCTCGGCGGCATGACCATTCCGATCACCAACGATATGACCGAGGCTTATCTGGCTCCTGTGGAGTTTCGTGTTCCCGGCCGGGCTGTTGGCAGGTCGCTTGCTCCCGACGATGTCAACCTAACCATCCGCTACGGGAGCAATCGAGCAGTGGTGGGAAACGCTTGGTCCGAGACGGGCGGAGATGCTTTGCGCTTCGGTGCGTTGCTCGTGGCGGGTGTCGACAGCTATTCCGTCGTTGCTGCTCCTTCCGATTCTATTAAAACGAGCTTTCGGCAAGGTTCCGTTGAGGGTATTGCAGTTGCTGCGAGCGGACAGGCCAGAATTATCGAAGTGTCTATGCTCGATCTAGCAGACGTAAAGCTAGAACGAGACATGGTGCCCGTGTTCATCGGTGAAGAGATAACTACCTCCTTGGAGCTTGTCTCGCCTTACACGGGTACTTTCTCACTAGCTCCCGGGCAAGAACTCCCTGCGGGCCTATCTCTTTCGAAAGACGGTACGCTATCGGGTACGCCTTCAGGCGAGCCCGGGGCCTACACGGTCGATCTCCTTGTAACAAACGAGGCTGCGCCTGCGGGTGCACCGGTAAAGTTGACAATCGACGTAAGCGACTACAACTCGTACCTGGGCGTGAAGACCGAGGCAAAAATATACAAAGACTGGGATCAGGATTTATGGCTCAATGCGCAACAAGTCAAGCTTGATGTTGGTGAAACGTTCAAGTTTTGCCCGAGAAGAATACCTTTCGCAGGTAATGATGTCGCTCTTGTGTCGCCGTCTGTTGTTTATCCGACCTATCACATACAGAAAATTCGCGGAGACAGCATAGATATGCCTCTCACGCTTCAGAATTATGAGGACATCGTCATCGGTCTTGGTTCTCATGGGTATCGAAATATTGAACGGAAATACACGGTAACTGGTACGCGTCCGGGCACGACGATCATCCAGGTGGTATATGACGATATTGATCCAGAATACATGCGAGCGAAAGGCGTGTTTGAGACTTCCATTCTCGACAGATACCCAGCAACACCTGATTGCAATATCGGCTATATGGTGTTTACGGTGGGAGAGACAGGCTCGGCTAAAATCACGTCGTCCATAGACAATTGGCTGCATTACAACACGGTGTACTTCACTGAAGGTGATCACATCGACTACCCGATAACCGCTGATGTCGAAGGGGCACGTGAATTCCACGTTACCTGCAACGGCCTCGAGGTCGAGCCCGGTATGGATGGGCGCACGTATACGTTGCCGCTCGAGAACCGTTCAAACATCATCGGCATGGTGGCGACCGACGCCGATGGCAATCAGTCGAGTACTTGGCGCATCATTGATGCGCGCAAGATGGAAGTAAGCATCGAGAATGTGACGTCGCCTGGAGAGCCCATTGCCCCAGGAGAGACTGCACGCATCAGCTTCAAGGGACTGGTCATGCCCGTTAACCGCATCATGGGCTACTACAACCCCCAGATGAACAGCCCCTCGTTCAACAATGTGCCATTCCGAGTGCGTTATCGCAACGACGTGCTGGGTGGCTTTGAAGGCATCTGTGCGCAATGGGATATTTCCGTCAATAACGATTTCGAGGTTACTTTCCCCGAGGAAGGAGATTACGTCTTCGGGGAAGGCGACATCTTTGGGCAATGGTGGGGTGCGCCTTTGGGCTACGAGCTCGGCGATGGCGAAGGCTATGCCATCGATGATAACGGCGACGCGCCCGAGCTCGGCGGGGTTTTCTGCGCCGGTATGCTGCCGTCGTTCACCGTGAGCGTGAACGATCCCAATGCAAAGTACAAGCGTGCAAGCGGCACGGCGTATCTTTCCGTGAGCCGTGATGGCGCCGCATGGACGGCCGATGGAGCCCAGTCGGGCACGACTTTGACGCGTTTGCCGATCGATTTGGGTCAGGTATCCAAGATCGATCTTGCCGATTACGGACTTGATGGATTCGATTACGATGCCGACGGCGACGGGCAGTACGAGGTGACGTTGCTTCATCTGCTGTTGTATGCGAATCAGCAGTATGCGTCTGCGGGTGCCGACGGTATTGCGCTTTCCGGCAGCTCAACGCCTGGCTCGATGTTCTTCGACAACCTGTTCGGTTTCGGTTCGGGCAATCTGAATTATTACTTGAACGGTGCATATCCGCTCGCACGGCCGGGTTGGGGCGCGACTGCTGACCGGATAGTCGTGCATGATGGCGATTTCATCGATGTCGGGTGGTACACGAAGAAGATGGCGGGCAGCTCGTTCCGCTACTTCACGGATGCCTCCGGGGCGATAGCGTTCGACCTTGATGCCGTTGCCGGCGAGGCTTGTGCGCTCAACTTGGCATCTGCCCATGAATCGAGGGAGGCCGCCACAGGTACTGCGTTGGATGCCGCGCCCGCTGGCTGGACGATTCATTGGGGTCGCAAGTACGGCGCTGACTTCGAGTTGGGCAGCGCCACGACCGATGCTAACGGGCGTGCGGTGATCACGTTCCCGTCGTCAGGTGACTTCGTGGTATGGTCCGATGGCTCCGATGGCACTGGGGCCGACGAATTGTTTGCTGCGCCCGCATATGCTGTCGTGCATCCGGTTTCCGATTTGCGTGCGGATATCGCGAAGGCGACCGCGGTGGTGAACGGGGGAGAACCGATCGTGTGGGCGGGCGTGCCTGCCGAGCCCGGAATTGCATTGACTGCGGCGGATGGCATGGCGATAGACCCCTTGGCGTACGGCATCGAGTACCTGGCGAACGACCGTGCGGGCACGGGCGTGGCGATTATCTCGGGCAACAAGCGGACGACGAAGGGGTCGCTTACTGTAACCTTCCCGATTGCGAAGCGCGGGCTCGAGGACTCGATGATCGCCGAGATTCCCGACCAGGAGTTCTCTGGTGCTGCCGTTTCGCCTGATGTAAGCGTTACCGCCGATGGTGTGGAGCTTAAGGCTGGGGTCGACTATGCTGTTTCGTTCTCGAGCAACGACCGGGTTGGAACCGCGACGGCAACCGTGACGGGAATCGGGAACTACGAGGGCGCTGCGACGCGCACGTTCCGCATCGTCGAGGCTGCGAAGCCTGCGCCCGATCCGAAGCCTGAGCCAGCTGCGCCCGAGACGCTGGCCGCTACGCGCGTGACGCTTGCGAAGACGTCTTTCACCTACACGGGCAAGGCGATAACGCCTGCCGTCACCGTTAAGAACGCCGCGGGCAAGACGCTGGTTGCAGGCACCGACTACACGGTGGCCTATTCGGCCAACACCGCGGCGGGCACGGCGAAGGTGACGGTTGCGGGCAAGGGTTCCTATACCGGCACGGTTTCGAAGTCCTTCGCCATCGCCAAGGCCAAGAACACCTTCGCCGCCAAGGCCAAGGCTGCCAAGAAGGCCGTGACCGTGAAGGCTGGCAAGGCGCTGGCCGCCAAGAAATACGTTAAGGTCGGCAAGCCCGCTTTCGGCGGCAAGCTTTCCTACAAGCTGGGCAAAGCGCCCGCCAAGCTGAAGAAGCACCTGAAGGTGGCCACCAAGACCGGCAAGATAACGGTAGCGAAGAAGGCCAAGCCCGGCACCTACACCGTGAAGCTGAAAATAACCAGCAAAGCCTCGCCCAACTACACCGACACCACCCGCACCGTGAAGCTGAAGCTAAAAGTAAAGTAAGCCCACCCGGGGAGACTAATCAGTTACCGCCCACGGCCCGGCCAGCGACGGGGTCGGGGAGAGGGGCGAGGGCCATTCTGCAGGCGCGAATCCTGTTATACGAGGTCTACGAGTTGGGTGATGATTTACGGAGACGCATTGAGGTGACCTGCACATTTGCATATCGCAAGATGGATTTCGCGGCTGCAGTTTTCCATCGAGCTAATCCCACCTCGTTGGCCTGCGCAAACGCGCCTCAAATTATCACCCGACTCGTAGACCCTCGTAATCCTGTTAAATGCTAAAGCAAAGCCGAGGCCAAGCCCGAATTCCCTCTCCCCGTCCCCGCCGATGCTCGGACCGCGGGCGGTAAAAGAGACTAATAATGCCGATTCTGCGTGAAGGATACACTGCATAATGTGACTATAATGACGATTTACCACGATATGATGCGTGTCAGAAAGTTAGGTTCGGAATATCTAGACGGGGGGACATCTCTCTCGACATGGCATCTTCCCCTTCACGCTCCCCGAAACCAGACACTAATCCGGCGACTGTCTGGTCGGAGGCTGCTTGGTCTGCGCGCGCCAAGAAAAACGCCTCCACGACACACGCGCATGCGGTTCCATCCACCCGCAAGCCCCGTCTTCTGCCCGCGAAGGGCCGGAAACTATGCTTTCGCAGCTCCGTCCACCCGCAAGCCCGCCCTCGTTTCCATGAAGTGCGGGTTGCGGGTGGATGGGGCCACCAGATCGCCTTTTTCGGGGCTTTCGCCGCACGAGGGAGGGGTTGCGGGTGGATATCGCGCTTCCCGGGAGGCCTCCGATGGCGTTTGCCCAGGTCGGCTCCCGCTGGCAACTCGCGAATCCACCCGCAAGCCCCGTCTTCTGCCCGCGAAGGGCCGGAAACCATGCTTTCGCAGCCCCGTCCACCCGCAAGCCCGCCCTCGTTTCCATGAAGTGCGGGTTGCGGGTGGATTTCACGAGACGCTAACCGGGTGACTGCCTGCCGGTGTCGGGGGGACGTTTCCCTTGACACATGTTGCGCCCGAGATGCGCCTCGATGTGGCTGGGAAAGCGCTCGGCTGCGGCAGGGGGTCTCTCTTCGAGGTCGCGCGGGATTGTCGATGCCTCCAAGCTGGGCCATCGCCAGATTCGCATAGCCCATTCAACTGAACCTGCAGCGCTATCACCGCAGATGCCGCATCTCTCGTGCGGCAGCCTGACTTTTCACGGCCCGGCCAGAGGCGGGGGCGGGGAAAGGGGATTCGGGCAAGGCTATTGGCTTTGCTCTTGCGTTTAACATGATTTGTGCCTGCAGAATCGCCCTCACCCCTTCCTCGCCCCCGCCTCTGGCCGGGTCGTGAAAAATAACGCCCGACGATGCCGGCGAGCTCCGG
>DMNP01000110.1 GCA_003452695.1 Eggerthellaceae bacterium | reverse complement strand
GACGAGCTGGTCACGGCCGACCGCCTGGAAGAGCGCATCCGTTTCGTGCTCGAAGGCGGCCACGCGCCCACCACGCGCCCCCTGTAGCATCCAGGCCACCCGCCCGCGCTCCAGGCCGTCCGCGCCGCGCTCCGAGGGGCTCGCGGCACGTTTTCGTCATGTACGGGGCCGCAGCTGCCATATAACGGGCATGTACGGATTCCCGTGGCAAGAAAGGAGGTTGTACGGTGGAAAATTGCCTTCATGCGCACCGTACAGATCGCTTTCTTGCCACGGCTTTCGATTCGGGGGCGCTGTCGCTTCGCACATGGCCTAATCTTGCCGCCCGATTCCGCGCTAGCCCAGATTGCCCACCACGCGGAACATGTGGGCAAGCGCGTCGGCGTCCATCAGCACCGGCACGGGATACAGCGGGTTGGATTCCTTGTCGGCATGGATGGCCAGGCGCGCGATGTCGCGCTCTTCGATGCCGTCGATGTACTTCGGGATGTTCATCGAGGCGTTCATCTGGTCTATCCAGTCGATGAACGCCTGCGCCGCCAGCGCGTCGGGCGTTGCCTCGTCTGCCAGCTGAATCAGCCGCGCCAGCTTGGCCAGACTTGCGTGGCACGACGGTCCGTAGGCGCGCAACATGTGCGGCAGGATGACTGCATTGGCAAGCCCGTGCGGCGTGCCATACTGCCCGCCTAGCGCATGCGCCAGCCCGTGCACGTAGCCCACGTACGACACGGTGAAGGCGATGCCCGCGCAATACGCTGCGCGCAGCATGTTCTGGCGCGCTTCGGCATCCTGCCCGTCGTCGTAGGCCCGCTTCAGGTAGCGGTGCACAAGGACCACCGCCTCTTCGGCCATCGCGCGGGTGTGCGCGGTCGTGCTGCGCCCAATGTAGGCTTCCACCGCGTGCGTCAGCGCATCCATGCCGGTCGTGGACGTGATATGCGGGGGCAGCCCCGTGGTCAGGCGATAGTCGTGCACGGCGAACTGCGGGATAAGGCAGAAGTCGTTGATGGGGAACTTGTGGTGCGTCTGCGCGTCGGTGATAACCGCCGCCACTGTAACCTCGCTGCCCGTGCCGGCCGTGGTGGGAACGGCGATGAGCAGGGGAACCCGGGCGTGCACCTTCAAGACGCCGGCCATCTTCTCCACCGGCTGGCGCGGCTTGGCTATGCGCGCCGCTGCGCCCTTCGCGCAGTCCATGGAAGAACCGCCGCCGAAGCCGACGAGCGCCTGGCAGCCGTTTTCCAGGTAGATGCGGCGCACTTCCTCCACGTTGTCGATGGTGGGGTTAGGCACGGTCTTGTCGTAGAGCAGCGCCTTCACGCCCGCCGCCTCGCACCACTCGATTGTGCGGTCGCACAGGCCCAGCCCGCTGATGCCCGCGTCGGTGACGATGAGGATGCAATCGATGCCGAGCACCGTGCACAGCGCCGCTATGTCGTCGGTGCTTTCCAGGATGAACGGCTCGCGATAGGGCATGACGGGTATGGCCGCCCGAAATGCCGTCTGGTACGTGCGGCACCACGCAGTTTGAATCGTGTTCATGAATGCTCCTTCTTTCGCTCTGCGGTTGTCTTGGTCGCTCTGGTCTCGCCGGGCGCCGCGGCAGCCCTCATGGCCCTCGCATTCCCGGCTGCTTCGCCAGCTCTTCACAGCCAGCCCAGCGGCGGGGGCGGGGGAGGGGGATTCGGGCTTGGGTTCGGCGTAACTTTCGAATTGTTCAGGAGCCGTGCCTGCAGAATCTTCCTCACCCCTCTCTTTCCCCGTTCCCGCCGCTGGCCCGGCCGCGAAGAGCATTCCCGGCCGCCGTGGCGCGGGGTGTCTCCAGGAAAATCGCATCGATGGGGCAGGCGGCAACGCACAGCCCGCAGCCGATGCAGTCTTCGGGGCTGCGCAGCTCGGCACGCGTGTGCACATCGCCCGGAAACGCCGGCGCTGCGATTGCCAGGCAGCCTTTCGGGCAGTTCAGCACGCAGAGCGAACAGCCCGCGCAATCCTCGTGAACCACAGGTCGCCGCCAGGCGCCCTTGGGCACGCGCTGCGTGGGCAGCCCCCGGTCGTCCAGCACGGCGCCTTTCGGGCACAGGCGCCCGCACAGCCCGCAGCGCACGCACGCACCGTCATCCACGACATGTTGCTCCTTCGGGGCGCCTGCGATGGCCCCCACCGGACAGTTGCGCGCGCACAGCCCGCAGCCGATGCACGCGTTCGTAATCGAATAGGTGCCCATGCTAGCCTCCGCAAACCGGCGACATCAAATACACGGCGTCGCCTTCCGCCAGCTTCGTGGCCTTCGTGGCCTTCCTGCCGTTCACGAGCACCACGCAGCCTTCGATGTCGGCGCGCGTGATGTTCGTCGCGGGGTCGTTATCGCGGGCCTTCTGCAGCAGCACGGGATACAGGTCCCGGACGCGCTGCGCCTGCGCCTCTAGTTCGCGCAGGCCCGTGTCCAGGCGAAACAAGCCGAACAGCTTCACGTGCACGTGGGGCATGCAAATCACCTCGCCTTAGACGATCTTCAGCTTCTTCAACGTGGAAATCTTGGGCCGGCCTTCCTGCGTCCAGCCCCGCGCCTGGTAATACACGCGCTTCATGGCGTCGAGCGGCACCTTGGTGGAAGGGTCGTTCGGGTCCTGGGGCGTGTCGGTCAGGCGCTTGGGCAGCGTGTCGTTCGCGGCGCTGACGCCGAAGCGGGCGTTCACCGCGCGCTC
>DMNP01000004.1 GCA_003452695.1 Eggerthellaceae bacterium | reverse complement strand
ATCCATCAACACGTTTTGGCCTATAACCCGCGATTACCAGCAATCCGAAATACACAGCCCAGCAAGCGAGCACGACGCGCAGGAGGGCGCTCGTACGGTAGGGCTCGTTGCAGCTGTGCAGCAAGAACACCGTCGGCATAGCCATGAAAATCGAGGGGAGCAGCGAATTCAGGAAAGCCGTTACCTTCACCGTTGCGTAAGCGGCAGGCTCGCCGATGGCAACTGTTTCGACGCAGGATGTACCCGCTCCCAGCACGACTATGGCGAAGAAGACCGTGAAGAAACGCTTGCTCCACCGGTCCATGCCAGGCACGCTAGCGGACAGCACGAACCCGACCACGCCCAACAGGAGCATCGCGCTTATCAGGGAGGCATGCAGGGTCGCAAGCCAGTCTCCGCTCATTGTGCTGGGCCTCCTGGCGAGAACGGATGCCGGAGGTTCGCGAGTTGCGCGCGGACGCCGTCTGGCGTGATCGGCTTGACCATGAACCCGCTCGCGCCCGTGTCCCAGGCGCTAAGGGCGTAATCGGCGAAGGCGGTCAGGAACACCACGTTCGTGTATTGGTTTATGTCGAGCAGCTGGCGGCATAAATCCAGCCCGCTTTCTCCGCCGAGCTCGATGTCCAGGAAGGCGAGCGAAACCCGGTTCTCCTTCGCATACTCGATTGCATCGTTGGACCATTCGAAACCCATGATCGTGGCGTTGGGCATGACCTCCTTCAAGACGGACAGGCCCCCGGTTAGGATGACCCCCCTGTCCTCCACCATGATGACGGTG
Organism: Eggerthellaceae bacterium; assembly: GCA_003452695.1. Classification (GTDB taxonomy): domain Bacteria; phylum Actinomycetota; class Coriobacteriia; order Coriobacteriales; family Eggerthellaceae; genus UBA9715. The sequence goes on along the minus strand of DMNP01000004.1, from coordinate 15,449 downwards.
GGCGGTTCGCTGCCTTCCGCTGCGGTGCTTAGCAGCATGCCCGCGTCTACGCCAAGATGATGGGCAAGCTGGAATATCATCTCGGCGTCCGGCAGGCGGCTGCCGTTTTCCCATCGCGCGACGGTAGACTGGGTAACGTAGAGCCCCTTCGCGAGCTCTTTCTGCGAGAGCCCTCTTTCGGCCCTCAGTTTTCTGAGGGTTTCTGCGAACAGCATGCTTCTCCCGCGGCATCCCATCAATCGAATTCGAGCTTTAGGCTTTACAAGATATCACTTCCAAGTGTCCGCATTCGTATCGCTTCCCGAAAATGCTCGACTATCGTCCTGTAGACGTCGTCATCCATATCTTCGATGGACGTGCCCTCGGGAATCTGAACCTCGCAGGGCTCGAAAGCATCATCGCCGTCAGCGGCAGACCCGATAAGCGTAAGCGTTATTGTCTCTATTATCTTGAAATCTGCCGTCGCAACTCCAACTGGATCTCCGACATCGCCCACGCTCTGAGTGCCGTCAGCCCATGCCAGGTGCCCGGCGTGTTCCCCGCTGGATTGTCCAATGCCACGTTAGCAAGTGCCTGGCCGTAGATTGCCGCAACCTTGGGCGCGGCCGCGATGGGATCGGCCTTGAGTACCGTCACGGTTACGTCCACATCGTTTTTGGGGTTACTGCTCGCCGCATCTTTGGGCGTGGAAGGTGTTCCCTGTTCTTGCCGACCGCCGTCAACGCCTGCGCGAACAGATGGCATACCCGCACTTGCACAGTGACAACGTGTAGAATTTCACTTGCCGAATGCCAGGTGTGCAATCCATGGAAAACAACGCGAGAACTGGCGTGCGAACCATGGCGGGCATGGCGTGCGGGCGGTGGCGAGCAACGCGTGCGAACCATGGCGGGCATGGCGTGCGGGCGGTGGCGAGCAACGCGTGCGAACCATGGCGGGCATGGCGCGCGGAAGCGCGTTCGGCGTCGACAAGCGCGGCCACAACCCGAATGGGGCGCCTACCTGAGGCACCCGCCTCGGGCGCACGCCTCATCGGATGCAAACGGCACTACAGTAACGGGCTATACCATTGGAGGGATTTATGAACGAGCAAGATGTGAGGGAACTTGTCAACCCCGTGTTCAACACGGCGAAATCATGCGTCCAGCTCAGCTCTGCCGCGGGAGACGAGGACGCGCAGCGCCTTCTCGACGCACTGGGCTTTCCAGCCTTCGGCGCGCAGATGGCGAAGAAACCCGTCCCGCAAGAGATGGCCGACCAAGTGAAGAGGCTCTTCCCGGCGTACATGATTCTCATCGAAACCCGCTTCCAATCCATAAACCGGCTAGTCGAGCGCATGGAAAACCGCTCGATCGTAGACCTGCCCTGCGGCTACACCTCCCGCGGCATTCGCCTGTCGCGCCAGGGGAGAACGTATTACGGATGCGACCTTCCCGCGGTCACCGACGCCATGGGGCCCGCGGTTGAGACGATTATCGGGAAGAGCGAGACCGTTTCGTACCATGCCGTGGACGCCACGAATTACGAGTCCCTGGAAGCCGCGCTCGCCGAGGGCAGCCGCGACCTTCTCGTCACCACGGAAGGGCTGCTCATGTATTTCGCCCAAACCGAGCTGGAAGAAGTGTTCTCCAATATCCATCGCCTCCTGGAGAAGCACGGCGGGAGCTGGGTGACCACCGACCGAGCTTACTTCCTTCACGATAAGGAGGTCGTTAGCGCCACGCTGAATGGCGACCCGAAGCTGACCGCCATGTATGCGGCCGTGACGAGCCGCGCTGCCGCCACGGCGGCGGACGTCGACTTCAACGACAACGTGTTCTTCGACCCCGACGACGAGAAGATTAGGGAGTTCATCGGGAAGATGGGCTTCACGCTTCGCGAAACGTGCATGGCCGACTACCTCCCCGACCAGATAACGTCTCTCAAGGGGAACCCGGAGGCGGAATCCGCGGTGCGGGACGTGTTCAAGAACATGATGTTCTGGGAGCTTTCCGTGGCGCAAGACGCGGCGGTAGAGCCTGTGGACATGAACCTCCCGTTCGAGGTGGCAAGCGAGATAAGGGATGGAATCTTCGAGGCGTCCATTCAGGGTCGCCTGGACACGATAACCGCGCCTGAGCTGCTGAAACGGTTCCAGGATGCGGGAGGCAACTTCGAGGCGATCCACATCGACGTGAGCCGGATGGGCTACGTCTCCTCCGCCGGGATACGCGTTCTCGTGATGATGATCAAATCTCTGGGCAACATGGACAACTTCAAGATGACCGGCGTAAGCGAAGACGTCCGCAAGATCCTGGAGACAACCGGCATCGCCAAGCTCCTGCTGAGGTAACTCGTTTTACTGGCGGAGGGGCGGTAGCAAAAACATCCTACTAGTGGAATTAGTGTACACACTTTGAGTTGGCGACCTTGTTTTCCCAGGTCGTATTTTCAGGTTTCCCAACTTGTGTACACTAATTGCCTGTGGGCGTAGATTTTGCTGCAGCCCCTACCGCTCCATTCCCGTTGCGTCCTCGACGCCCGACTCCGTGAAATGCAGGATGCGATCGCAGATGGACAGCGCGGCCTTGCGATGGGTGACGATGACCACGGTTCTGTCGGTGAGCGAGCGCGGGTTCTCCAGGAGACGGCACTCGGTGAGCTCGTCGAGCGCACTGGTGGATTCGTCGAGCAGCAGCACCGGGCAGCCCGAGAACACTGCGCGGGCGATGGCGAGGCGTTGCGTCTCTCCACGAACCCGTTGGCCACGACTGTTGTGTCGTTGGTCAAGCGGTTGAGCCACTCGGCCGTATGCGTAGCCGACACGGCGCTGTACTCTTTGCGCAGGACGTTGTCTGTCAGGCGTTGCTTGAGCAGGTTCTCGATGCTCGATTTCGCCAGCTCCTGAAGCCAGCGCGCCGGGTTTAAAGTGGCTGACTCGGTTGGACACGGCTGGGCAAACCAGGTATCCCTACACCTTCCTCGACCCCGGCATCTCGGGCGTCGATGGGGTGGCGCTCTTCATCGGAGCGATGGTCGTCGCCTTCGTCGTTATCGGGTACCTGATCTTCGGAATCGACAAGGCCCTCGGCCGCATTGCCAACCGCAAATAGCCCGCAGTCCCTTCGCCTAAGTCGCGCCTGCGCCTGCGAACCCACCAGCACCGACAGCATAAATCAGTGCTTACCTGGGGAATCGATGAACAAATCATCGATTCCCTAGCGAATCCGCATGAAGTGGAAGTTGTCGTTCGCCTTCTTGAAGTAGCTCGTCTGCCACCACCTCGCCGTATGCGCCTTGTCGCCGACGTACTTGAAGTACCTGCCCTCGAAGTTCTCGTCATACTTCGTGCGCATTATGCGGGGCTGCGTTTCACCGCCAATGCCGACGCACAGGTTCTTGTAGTCCTCGGGGAACGTGACCGTCTCCTTCATTTTGATAAATCCGAGCTGCGTCATCGACCATTTACCGTCGCTCGTCGCGTACTTCCTCGCCTTGCCGTAAGACAACTTGGTCTCCCTCTTGATTCCCGCCGCGTTATCGGAACCCACGAGGAGCCTGCCGGTCTTGTAATCCACCAACCAGAAGCTGAGCGCGCCTCGCATCCAGTACGACCAAACGACCTCCCGCTCGTTGCCGCTGGCGCCGCCCTGGTAGTAATACGCCTTCTTGAACGCCTTGAGAACCTTCTGCCTCTGCGCTTTCGTGAGTATTGTCTTCGGCTTGAACGTCACGGTGAACGTCGCCTTCTTGTAGCCGGGATCGGCAGAGGCCACCTTCAATCCGCTCAGCTTGGCGCTGTACGCAAACTTGCCATAGCCCCCCAGGTACGACTTGACCGTGTACGTCTTGCCGTTCACCAAGTCGAATTTGACGCCGCGCTGCTTGAGGTTCTTGGCTGCCTGCGTGCTCACGACCTGGGCAACCTGACCCGTCGCGCTCCCTGCCTGCAACTTCGAGGCGAAAGCCGCGCCTGGGCACAGCGACACCGCCAGCACGATCGAGGTCGCAACCGCAACGATCTTTTTCCCGAACATGAACTCCCCTTCCGTGACGCATCTTTCCGCTCGCCGGCCTGGCTTGAGTCAGCCAGCCCGCACCTCGATCTTGCGAACCGCAGCATTCCGCCGCAATGCTCAGTCGAGCCTATCATCATCATACGCCGTTACAAGCAATGATGCCTTAGATCCCTCGGCCGTGTTGCCACCCGCAAATGACCGACGTCTAAACGGCCACAACTATCGTTCGCAAACCCATGTCCTCCCCCATTCTCTGCAAACCGTGAAATCGCCTGACCAGATGCCTCTTACGCCGGCTGAAGGCTTACCACCTCGTAGTGGCAGCCTTCTTCGGTGCGGAACGGGAAGCACCACCCAGAGGCGCCGCTGCTGACGTAAAGCTCCGTTTCGCCGTGGCGGAAGAAGCCGTAGGCGTCGTAGCCTGCCAGCGAGTAAACCGCCTGCAGGGGGAACAGCTGGCCAGCGTGCGAATGCCCCGATATCTGCAGGTCCGCGCCTGATGCGACCATGTCTTGCGTCTCGTAAGGCGAATGGTCGGCAAGCAGGACGAAGGCATCGTCGGGGCGCGGCGCGATCTGCCCCACGTCTTTCCTGCTTGGCATGCTGTAGTCCTCGCGCCCGAGCAGGACGAGGTCGTCGGAGATGCGAGCCCATTCGTCCTGCAGGATATGGATGCCGTTTGCGCGCATGGCCTGCTCAAGCTCTTCCGGCGTGAAAGCTCGCTCGGCGGAGGGGCGGTCCATCTGCCGGTCGTGGTTGCCGTAAATGAAATACACCGGCGCCTTCACTGCGCCGAACAGGGCGAAGGTCTCCTCCATCTCTTCGCGCGTGGTGAAGGCATCGACGATGTCGCCGCCAAGCACCACGAAGTCCGCTTCCTCGGCGCCGATGCGCTGGATTGTCTGCCTGGTGGTTTGCATGCTCTGCGCCGACCCGACATGCAGGTCGGCGACGAAGACGAAGGTGTGGGGGCTGGCAAGCTTGCTGGAGGAAGCCTCGACATGGTTCGCCGAGACGGTCTGCATATTAATGGTTCCGAATAGGAGGAATGCGGCTGTGCAGGCAATGCTGAGCGCAATCTGCAGGCGCGATCGGTTCATTTTCTTGCTTGCTTGCCCGACGATCAAGGCAAGCAGGTCTGCCACAGCGTCTCCGAAAAGCGCCACATACGATGCCGCCAGCGCGAAGATCGTCCAGTAGGGCAAGGGCGCATCGCCCACCACAACCCCGAACGCGACCAGCGTTCCCAGGAAGCATTTGCCGACCGCCAACAGAATGCGAGGCAGTATCCGCCCACGTGCGCGGATGGGGCGCTGAAGTAAGGCCAGCGCAGCGAGCCAGGCTGCAACCAGCAAGCCCCAGGCTATGTAGAGGACAACGTTCATCTCGCACGTTATTTTACACTTCGAATCGGGCGCGCAAGGACGCACCCCCGCCCCCCCCTTGCCTCATTTTTAAAAAACGACGCTATAATTGAAGTGTCGGTTTTGGCAATGGAGTTTTGTGCGGAGACAATCGTGCGCACAGGGGAAAGGGGTTGCACGTGAGCAGGCAAGATTCGACCACCGTGAGCGCGAAATCGGTTTCGTACAGAAGCGGCGAAAACGCTGTTGCCCACAGCACAGCTTTCGACGATGCCAAAAACGGCATTGCCTGGGATGGCAAGGGAGCCATCACGGCTAAGGACGCCTCCCTTATCGAAATCAGCATCGAGGGCAGCGCCGAGATTAGGTTCCAAGGCGAGAGCACTATCGAGCACATCATCCATTCAGATGGCGGCGACCTTACCCTCGTGGGCGACGAATGCGCACCTGCCGCGCAAAGGCCGAAAGTGACTATCGGCTTAGAGGCAACCGGCGAAGACTCTGACAGTTGGGGATATATTGCCTCCAACAAGCACGATATCGACGAAAAAGGCCAAATCGCACATTCCACGTATGGCGACATCGTCGTAAAAGGCCTGACGATTGTATTCTTCAGCACGCGCAATGCGGTGGAGGGCCAGGACGTTGCGATTGCGAACAGCAAGATCTACGTTAACCGCGCTGCCGACACGGCCCTGAACATCTTCGCCAACGGCAAGACGGAAATTGCCGGGTCGGTTATAGATACCGGCACCACCCTGTGGAACGATAGCTTCGGCTTCGTGGGTTATATCTACTCGACGGGTTTGCTGACCATCGAAGGCTCCGATGTGAGCGTGCGTCCTCCCGCGGGTTGGGCCGAAGCGGATGGCCGCGCATCCATGAGCGTGAGTTCGGCGACCGATGTCCAGCTGATTGGGATGGCCAACGGCGAAATCAGGCAAAAGGACGGCTATACCTACATCGACACGGGAGATGGCGACAACGTTTTCCTGAAGGCCAACGGCAAATAGATGCACCGATTCAGGTCGATTGGCAGAAACGCCATTGCCGACAGACGCGGGGGGCGCAGGCGGGGTGGATTGGGCTTTCTCGGCCTTCTTTTTATTGAGGTATTCTAGCAGCAGTTGTTCCGCCTTCGCCGGGTTGGCGACGGCCTTCTTCAATAGCTCTTTGTCAAGGGTGAAGAATATGGCAAGAAGCACTTTATTATTATGCCACATCTCGGAAAGAGTCTGACCCTCTGGCTCCTTCAGGGAGGTGATAGAGGGGAAGACTGTTGGCGGCAGCGGCTGCCATGACCGTGCCTGGCTTCCTGGTAATAATGTCAGTTCGCACGGCAACGAATAGTCGCGGTCGCCTGTAACCTCCATTGCAAGGAGGTTTTAAAATGAAAGAGCGTGGTCACTGCGCGAGAAGTGGCAGGAAGAACAGACAGGGCACGACGATGAGCTCGCTTCCAGGCGATTTTGAATCGCAAGAAGCCCGCAACGCTGTCGAGGCGCGCTACCGAAGGAACGGTGCGCTCACCGACAAGAAACTGCGGGAGTACATTCCCATCATGGTGATGAATAACCTTTCGGTGTTGTTGCTGGTTTCGGTTGACGGCCTCGTGCTCGGCAACCTGGTCGGGAAGAACGCCCTGGCGGCCGTCAACATCTTCTACCCCGCCACGACGCTCATCGGCGTGGCTTCCGTCTTGGTCGGATGCGGGACGGGCACGAGCCTTGCGGTCGCCGTGGGAAAGGGCGATTACGATGCTCTGAGGCGCTTGAAGAGCGCGACCAAGCGCGTCATGGTGATTGCCGCGATTGTCATGTCGATCGTGCAGGTGCCCCTCGTGGCAGGCATAATCGCCTCCTACGGCTTGGACGACAACATGGCGCAGATGACCTGGCAATACGCTATGGGCATCATGATAGCTACGCCGTTCGGGCTCATCTCCACGGTGGGGACCTACCAGCTTCAGGCAACGGGCAACATGCGCTGGCTCATGCGGCTTTCCATTATGGAGGGATTGGTCAACCTCGTCCTCGACCTGTTGTTCGTGGGCCCGCTGGGCATGGGCGTGATGGGCGCCAGCATGGGCACGGCATGCGCGAACGCGTTGCGCTGCACCGCCACCGTCCTCATCCTCGCAAAGACGACCGACATCTACAAGACGGGCGGCATTAAGGCGGATGCCGCCGCATATAAGGACCTGCTTTCAAGCGGCATGCCCGACGCTTCGAACTCGCTCGTCCTGGCGTTGCAGAACTACTTCCTCATGATGGTCGTGGTCATGGTTTTTGGGGACGACGGCGGCGTGATCAAGGGCGTTTGCGTGTTCTGCTCGAGCCTGGTGAACGTGGTGATCAACGGGGTGCAGGGAGCGATGCTGCCGCTGATGGGCATCATCACGGGCGCCGCAGATTGGGATGGCCTGCGCATCCTCTTCAGGCAGTCTTTGAAGCGGCTGACCGTCGCCGTTTGCGTCATGACCGCCATAATCATCGTGTTCCCCGAGACGTTCTATGCGCTTCATGGCGTCAACGACCTTCCGTCCGACGCGGAGCTGTGCTTGCGCTTCTTCGTATTACATTTCGTCTTCAAAGGCTGCAACACGCTATTCCGCAAATACTACGTGAACCGCAAGGACACGAAGTTTGCATCGCGCCTCACCGTCGTGGCGAACGCGGCACTGCCGCTCATCGCCTACCTCCTGAGCCAGGTTGCACCCCCTGCGTCCATCTGGCTGTCGTACCTCCTTACCGAGACGATTCTGCTCGCGTGCAACCTTTGGCGCTACCGGCGCTGGCTTCGGCGCGACCGCGAGGACGCCGAGCAGCTCGTCGCCATGCTGGCGCTTTCCGTGCAACCCGAAGATGCAGTCGAAGTCTCGCGCATGATTAGGGATTTCGCCAGCGAGAGGGACATCTCGAGTCGCGTGTCTTACCGCGTGGCGGTGTGCATAGAGGAAATGATCGCTTACGCCGTCGCGGCGAACGAACATGCGAGCGTCGGCGATAGCGAGAACGAGGGCATTTCCATTCAAGTGAGCGTCCGTTTCATGCAAGATAGCGCCACGCTCACGATTCTTGACGACGGGAAGCGTATTGGGCTTGACGAAGACCGCGAGAGCCTCGAGAGCATCACGAACTACGACCTGGTGAAGTGCATAGCAGAAGACGTGAGCTATCAGCGCACCCTGGACCTGAACTACACGATCATGCACTTCTAGGCTCAAAGGGGCCCAAAAGGGTGCGCCCTCTTTGGGCCCCTTTGAGCCATCGCCTAAAACGACGCATCTCCTAAGGCGAGCGTTAGAACCTGCCGATCCAGTCCAGGATGCCGATCAGGTCCTGCAGATACTGAAACGGATCGTATTTTTCCACCGATGTGACCCGCTCGTCGGGAAAGCAACCCACCACATCCAGGTTCACGGGCAGGTCGTTCTTTACCACGTAATGGGCGAGCTGCAGGAACTGGCGGTTGCAGTAGCGGTTGCTCGTGACGGCGAGCAGGCTCTCTCCCGGCGAGACGTCGGCGTTCTCGACGTAGAACTCCAGCGAATCAGCGGTATCGGCGCGCCGCAGCCCCGGCTCGGAAGACGGCGCGGCGAACACGCGGTAAAGGCAGCTGTCCGACCGGGTTGCGAACTCGCGTATGCACGAGATCCCGTTCAGGTTTCGGTCGCTCGTGAAGACGTCTCGGAAGCCGCCTTCGGCAAGGCCGAACACGTGAGAGAACGCATCCGCCGTCACGCCGAATTCCGTATCGCTTGGAGATGTGAATGTGGATGACGCCCGCTCTTTCGGGTTGACCGGGCGATAGCAGGACAGCCCGTCCACCGAAACGGTGGAGGGGTCCTTCCACTCCGCGGCAGCGATCGCGTTGGCGAAGCAGGCGTTGAGGGCGCCCGCCAGGACTAGCACCCTGCTGTGCCTTTCGGCAAGGGGCTTGTTGATGCGGAGGAAGCCGAGCTCGTCAAGCAGGGGGTAGAGCTTTTCCCGGAACGGCTCTAGCGCCTCCATAGGCTCGATCACTTGCGTTTCCAGCACCCGTCCGCCGCTCCCCATCCGACCGTTGTAGTCGCGCCCGATCCTGTCCCGATCGGTGTTCAGCAGGTCGAACACCTCCGCAAGCGCGTCCGAGCGCAAAAACGCCTCCGCTTGCTCTTTCAGCAGCCGTTCGCGCGTTGCCGCAGGCATCGTGTGGTCGGGCATGACGAATCGAAACACCGCAGATCAGCCTCCTTCCCCTGGTAAACGGTCGGCAGGGCGCTCCCGCGACCCGTTCAGGGTGTCGATGAGGGGCATGTTCTCGGCGCGCTCCTCGGGATGCGCGGCGAAGCGGTCGATGGTCATCTGGACCTCATGCGCGAGGTCGCGGGCTCGGAACTCGGCCTTTTCCTCGTCGGTCGCATCCCGGGAAAGCCCCAGGAAGCATTCCATCTTGGCCTCGTGCAGGCCTAACACGCGCTCGAAGTAGCGCTCCACATGCCGACTCGACAAGGAGTTCGCGCTTCGCTGCAGGTACGTCAGCATGATGAGCGACGAGGTCCTGATGCGCCCGCATTCCCGTATGAACGCGTAATTGAACAGGCGGTCCTCCCCGAAGTCGACCTTCTCGTCGAAACGCAGGCCCAGCTTGTCGATGATCGACTTTCGGTAGAACTTGTTGCAGTTCGAATACACCATGAGGCTTCGGATGCGGATATAGGCGTCGGCGAACGCGGATGTGCTCGGATAGCTTGCGTCCTCGACCGTCCAGAGCTCGCTTTCGCCTTGCAGGGGCACGCGCTCGATGCCGAAGATGCACAGGTCGAAATCCTGTTCCATCAAGCTGCGCGATGCGGCGATGAAGCCGGGTTTCATGGTGTCGTCGCAGTCGATGAAGGCAATGTAGCGGCCCGATGCGGCCTCGAGCCCCGCGTTGCGCGCGGCCGATGCGCCCCCGTGCCCGCGATAGAGCACCTTCACGTTGTCCTGCGCCTCGTAGGGGGCCAACGCATTCGCGGTGCCGTCGGTCGATCCGTCGTCGACCACGATGAGCTCACAATCCGCGGGTAGCTGTTCGAGCACCGATCCCAGGCATTCGTCGATATAGCCAGCGCAATTGTACGCGGGCACTATCACGGTAAGTAGGGGCATTGTATCTCCGTTGAGCTTTCTCCGTCGATGTTGGTCATTTCGAGCCTGTTGATGTGTAACAGGGCTCCAGGGAACATGATAATGGCCAGAGACGATGTTTCGGAACTCTCTTTTTTCCCAAAACAGGGATAGTGAAGAAGAGCTCTTCCGAATTCATTGCTCCGATTTTAAGGCCAGGCCAAAGCCCAGCCTCCAAATCGGAGGGGCTAACGTCCTCGACCCCCAAAACTTAACGCCGTGACGCAATTCATGTATCAGAAACCCGTTAAGCGAGGCATAATGTTGGAGTGCGGAGCCGCTGGGAAGCATCGTACAATCATCAAAGCCTTGACGCATCCAGGAGGGGGCGTCCCCTTGAGCGCATCATGCTAGCTGCTTGACGCGGTCCATGTCGATGGCGTCGAAGCAGGCCGCCGACTCGATGGCCTCCAGGCCCATCTGGAGCACGCCGTACGCCGCGTTGTAGTTGGCCGTGAGCAGCTCGAACGCGAGGAACAGCCCCACGAAGTCCGACGAGAGCCCGAGCGAGGCGAACAGCACCGTCCAGCCCGCCGCCGTCCCGGGGTCCGCGATGGACAGCTCCAGCACCACGATGACGAGCACGGCCAGGAACGGCAGCGAGATGGGCTTGTCGACGAACTGCATGATCAGGAACGGCGGGATGACGAAGTTGAGGGTCGCCCGGGGGCTGAGCATCGCCTGGCTCAGCGGGATCCAGAACGAGGTGAAGTCGTGGCTGACCCCCAGCTCGTTCTCGCAGAACTCGTACTCCTGCCTCATGATGCTCGTGATGTTCCCGCTCATGAAGGCCAGCGCGACCAGCGGCTTGAGCTTGCCCCAGAGCGTGGACGCTCGGATCTCGTACTTGCGCGCCACGTGGAAGAACTTCACCGCCCCGCAGGCGGTGCATGCGAGGAACATCGCCGCGACGAACTGCCAGCCGTCGAGCAGGGACGCGCCGGAGTCCGACGCCATCGCGACGAAGACGCTGCAGAACGGGATGACCGGCAGGACGACCTGCACCAGGTCCATGACGGCCATGACCCACGTGCCGGCCTGGCTCACGACCCTCTTGAGCCCCCTCACCTCGTTGCCCGGGATGATGAGCGCGGCCCCCAGGACCAGCCCCATGACCACGAGCTGCGGGGTGTTGCCGTCCTTGATCGGCGAGACGGGGTCCTTGGGGAAGATGTCCAGCAGGAGGTTCACGAGGTCTCTCGCCTTCAGGTCCGCGCCGCCGTCGCCCAGGACGCCGAAGAAGAGCAGGGACACCATTATCCCCACGAACATGACGGAGAGGATGCATTTCAGGAAGCGCGCGATGAGCCTCAGCCCCATGCTCGTGAGGTCGTCGACGCTCTTGAGGGCGGAGACGGCCGTTATCATGGAGACGAGGATCACCGGCCCCATGACGCAGATCACGAGGTTGAGGGCGACGGCCCTCACCGGGGACGCGACGTCGTCGACGATGACGTCGCGGACGTCGTCGGGCAAGAGCGCGCAGAGGAAGCCGAGCGCCAGCCCCAGGACGGCGCCCCAGAGCATGGCGGAGCCGAGCATGGTCTTGCTCTTCACGCGCGGGGAGGCGACCCGTATGACGTTTCGCCCCGCATGGTAGCCGTAGATGACGGCCCCCTTTTCCTGGCGCAGCAGCGGCTGCAGCTCGGCCTCCTCGATTGCGCCCATGTCCACGACGACGCCGTCGGCGGGGTCGAACCTCTCGCCCTGCGCCTCGATCTTGAGGAAGGCCTTCTTGAAGCGCGTGGACACGCTGTAGCGCACCTCGACGCCACCGCCGCAATGCTTCACGAGGCCGTCCAGAACGCCGGCCACGCGGTCCAGGTACTCCTGAACCGCGCCTTCCGGCGCGCGCAGCCCCTCCATCGCGGCGCGGCAGTCGGAGAGCATGGCGCTGTAGCGGTCATCCGACGTGAGATTGCATGTTTTGACTGCATTCATGTGAGTCTCCCTATGCGTTCGGCGGTTCCGTCGACCGAACGTTTGCCGATGTCGTCACCTCGTTCATACCCCCCAGCATTTTCGAGCCGTTCGCGGCCGTATCTCCCATTCCGCTCATGGCTTTGGCCCTCTTGTGCACCTATGCCCTGTGCTCTTCGGGCAAATACTTCAACACCTTACGGCATGCGACGATGGCGTGCTACACGCTCTTCTCGCGCATGCTGTACATCGTCATTGCCGCGTTGCCCGTTTTCTGCCTCCTGGCCATCATGGATGTGTTGCTCGACTCGGGCTTCGTGAATCTCCTCGAGATCGTGGCCTATTTCGTTGTCTGCGGATTGGGCATCCTGCTCTTGTTCGCCTCCTACGCCGTGAGGCTGCGCGTGCACGGCGTTCGCGTCGTCCCCTTCGTGCGGAAGCTCGTTCCCCTTGTTCGCGAGAATATCAGGATCGGCTCGGCCATCGACGCTGCGCCCTACAACATCAGGTACTGCTCGAAAGCGTTCGACATGAATCGGGGCATGCTCAATCGAAGCTTGCCCGTGCTCGCCGAGATCAACCTCGACGGCAATTGCTTTTTGCTTATGTTCTTCTCTCTAGCGTTCGTTTATGCGACGGGCACAGAGCTTTCGTGGTTCAGCTTCATCGGATTGGCGGTCCTGGTCCTGTTCTTGTCGCTTGGTGCCCCGAATCAGCCAGGGGGCATTCTGATTGGCATGCTGATAATCACCATGTATCTGAATACGCCCGAAGTGGTATGCGCGGCCATCTACCTGGAAGCTTTTTTCGGAATCGCGCAAAACGCTATCAACGTGATCGGTGACATAGTCATGATGGCGATCGACGACGGGAAGTGAGGCGGGGGCCCGTCCCCCATCCCCCCGGGGCGTCCCGCGCGAAAGCGGCGGGCCCTAACATGTTGGCGCGATAGGGGCCGAGGGGCCTTTCGGGAGTTGGCGGGCAACCGATTCAAGACAGCGTGCTCCGTCACGTCGTCGGGGCGGAGCACGCCGGTTGCGCGTATAATCAACATCCAACGGAAGACCCGTTACAGATGGAGGCCACTGCATGTCTCGTTATGGCAAGAAGCGAATCGGAATAGTTAAGGCGCTCGCCTGCGCGCTCGTCCTCGCCCTCGGCCTGGCGGGGTGCGCCCAGGGGCAAGCAGGCCCGTCGAGCGCGCAACCCCAAGCCAGCGCGACCTCATTGGCAAGCGCCGAGGCGCCTTCTCCCGTCGCCGAGATCGCCGACGTAACGACCGTTGCCTACCTGGGGCCCGAGGGAACCTACACCGAGGAGGCCGCCAAGCTCTTTTTCGGGGACAACGACGAGATGATGCCGCAAGCCACCGTGGCCGATGCGCTGGCGCTCGTCGCCGAGGGGAAGGCTGCCTACGCCGTCATTCCGCAGGAGAACACGCTCGGCGGCCCCGTCACGGACTACATCGACGCCTTCCTTGCCGCCGACAACGTGAGCGTGGTCGGCGAGGTCGTGCTGCCCATCCGGCAGACGCTCATGGGCCTTGCGGGAACCGACCTTTCGAAGGTGACGCGCGTCTTGTCCCACAAGCAGGGCCTGGCCCAGAGCGCGGCATGGCTCGACGAGAACCTGCCGAACGCCGAGCGCGTGGAAGCCGCGAGCACCGCAGCCGCCGCCCGGGAGGTGGCCGAGGGGGGCGATAGCACCCAAGTCGCCATCGCGGCGCCGGGTGCCGCCGATCTGTACAAGCTCGAGGTGCTGAAGGAGAACGTCTCGCAGACCGACGCGAACAAGACGCGCTTCTACGTCGTGTCGAAGCGGGCGAACGAGCTTCCCGGCTACGAGTGCGCCGTGTTCGCCGCGCGCATCGCGGCCGACAAGCTGCCGGGGGTCTTGGACGCCGCTTGCTCCGAGGGCGCGAAGCTGGTGTGCGTGCACGACAGGCCCGAGAAGTCTGCGCTGGGCACGTACCGCTACGTCGTCGAGCTCGAGCGCGAGAATGGCTTCTCGGACGAGGAGATCTCCCGCCTCAAAGGCATCGATGCGCTCGAATACCTGGGCCGCTACAGCCGGATAGAGGGGTAGCCCTTCCTGTGTGACAGGGGACGGTGGTTTGTCGCATTCGTCGTCTCTGTCGCCTGCTGAGCCAATCGGTTAAAGTATAGGAAACCGTTCAGGAGGCACAGTATGCCGAAAAAACTCACGGCCAGATTGGCGCTCGTTACCTTTTCCTGCGCTCTTGCACTGTTCGGATGCGTGTTCACCGCCTGCGCCCCTAGCCAAACGACTGGCGCGCAGGTGGCTGCGAGCGAAAGCTCGAGCAGCGTCGAATCGGCCCAGCCGGAACTCGCCAATTGTCCCGTTGCGCGTGACACGACCTTCGGCGGCATTTACCTGGACATCTCCATCGATGAATTCAACAATCTCGGGTTCTCGCTCGGCGACAGCGTCAATGTGAAGTTCTCGAACGGATACGAACTGCAGAATGTTCCTTACCTGGACGGATACAATGTGCGCGCAGGCGATCCGCTCGTCATCGGGAACCCCAGCGATACGCGCATCGAGGTCACCCTCAACTACGTCGATACGCTCTGGAATACAGCAGGAGTGGCCGAGGGCGACACCGCCACCGTTACGCTCGCCGAAAAAGGCGCGTTCAAAGACTTACGGGAGCTGCTCTCCGACAGGGAATCTGATGAGCGCTCCGACTACGACAGCGACGAGCAGTTCGCCAACTTCCGACCGCTCAAGGGCGGCGCGCTGCGGCAAGGCGCCGTGTACCGCTCGTCATCACCCATCAACAACAAGCACAACCGTGCTCCTTACGTGAACAAGCTCATGGAACAGGCAGGCATCACCTTCGTGCTTGACCTGTCGCACAAGGCCGACGAGATTGAAGAGGAGATAGCCAAGAATTCGCAGCAAGGTGCCGACCTGTCGCATATCGCCCGAATGCAAAGCGAGGGCCGCGTCGACGCAGTCGGCCTATCGGTGAATTACCTGTCGCAACCGTTTGC